>NZ_JBDJLK010000043.1:0-47105 GCF_039673335.1 Pseudomonas sp. TWI929 | reverse complement strand
GGGTTGTCCCAGCCCTCCTTCCGGGGGGGCGCCGGCGGCCCGCCCGTCCCCCCACCCCCGCCCGCACCTACATCGACCGTGCCTGACTTGCAGAGCGAGCCGACCATTCATCCCCCACGGTTGAAATCCTTCCCCCCACCCCCATATGAGTCTGCATCAGGCACTTTCGCCCCGCTGCGTGGAGACTCTCCCCTTGACCACCATCGTTTCTGTCCGCCGTAACGGCAAAGTCGTCATGGGTGGCGACGGCCAGGTATCCCTCGGCAACACCGTGATGAAAGGCAACGCCAAGAAAGTGCGCCGCCTGTACCACGGCCAGGTCATCGCCGGCTTCGCCGGTGCCACCGCCGACGCCTTCACCCTGTTCGAGCGCTTTGAAGGGCAGCTGGAAAAACACCAGGGCCACCTGGTCCGCGCCGCTGTCGAGCTGGCCAAGGAATGGCGTACCGACCGTTCCCTGAGCCGCCTGGAAGCCATGTTGGCGGTAGCCAACAAGGACGCATCCCTGATCATCACCGGCAACGGTGACGTGGTCGAACCCGAAGACGGCCTGATCGCCATGGGTTCCGGCGGTGCCTACGCCCAGGCCGCAGCCCGCGCCCTGCTGAACAAGACCGACCTCTCGGCCCGTGAAATCGCCGAAACCGCCCTGAACATCGCCGGCGACATCTGCGTGTTCACCAACCATAACCTGACCATCGAGGAGCAGGACCTGGCCGACTGATTCAGCTGTTCTGGCGCCCCTTCCCGGTGACGGGGCTTTTCCACGCTGACTCATCTGCCCAAGGACCATTTTCATCATGTCCATGACCCCCCGCGAGATCGTCCACGAACTCAACCGCCACATCATCGGCCAGGACGACGCCAAGCGCGCCGTGGCCATTGCCCTGCGCAACCGCTGGCGCCGGATGCAGCTGCCTGCCGAGCTGCGTGCCGAAGTAACGCCGAAGAACATCCTGATGATCGGCCCTACCGGCGTCGGCAAGACCGAAATCGCCCGCCGCCTGGCCAAGCTGGCCAACGCGCCGTTCCTCAAGGTTGAAGCCACCAAGTTCACCGAAGTGGGCTACGTGGGCCGCGATGTCGAGTCGATCATCCGCGACCTGGCCGATGCCGCGCTGAAGATGCTGCGTGAGCAAGAGATCATCCGCGTACGCCACCGCGCCGAAGACGCCGCCGAAGACCGTATCCTCGACGCCCTGCTGCCGCAGGCTCGGGTCAGCAGCTTCGCCGAAGAAGCCGCACAGACCAGCACCGATTCCAACACTCGCCAGCTGTTCCGCAAGCGCCTGCGCGAAGGCCAGCTGGACGACAAGGAAATCGAGATCGAAGTAGCCGATGCCGTAGGTGTGGAAATTGCCGCGCCGCCCGGCATGGAAGAAATGACCAACCAGCTGCAGAGCCTGTTCGCCAACATGGGCAAGGGCAAGCGCAAAGCACGCAAGCTGAAGGTGAAAGAAGCGCTGAAGATGGTTCGCGATGAAGAAGCGAGCCGCCTGGTCAACGAGGAAGAGCTCAAGGCCAAGGCCCTGGAAGCGGTCGAGCAGCACGGTATCGTGTTCATCGACGAGATCGACAAGGTTGCCAAGCGCGGTAACGTTGGCGGCGCCGATGTATCCCGTGAAGGCGTGCAGCGCGACCTGCTGCCACTGATCGAAGGCTGCACCGTCAACACCAAGCTGGGCATGGTCAAGACCGACCACATCCTGTTCATTGCCTCGGGTGCATTCCACCTGAGCAAGCCAAGCGACCTGGTGCCCGAGCTGCAAGGCCGCCTGCCAATTCGCGTGGAGCTGAAGGCACTGACCCCGCAAGACTTCGAGCGCATCCTGCAAGAGCCGCACGCTTCGCTGACCGAGCAGTACCAGGCCCTGCTGAAAACCGAAGGCTTGAACATCGAGTTCCTCGCCGACGGCATCAAGCGCCTGGCCGAGATTGCCTACCAGGTCAACGAGAAGACCGAGAACATCGGTGCCCGCCGCCTGCACACCCTGCTGGAGCGTTTGCTCGAAGAGGTGTCGTTCAGTGCTGGCGACCTGGCCAGCACCCATGACGAAGCGCCGATCCAGATCGACGCGGCGTATGTGAACGGCCACCTGGGTGAGCTGGCGCAGAACGAAGACCTGTCGCGTTACATCCTGTAAGACCGCAGGGGGCCGCTGTGCGGCCCGATCGCGACACAAGGCCGCTCCTACAAGGGACCACGATCTCCTGTAGGAGCGGCCTTGTGTCGCGATCGGGCTGCACAGCAGCCCCCTTGCACAATCTCCCGAATCTCCCGAAGCTGTGCACTATCAGCTCCCCAGAGATTCCAGCCATGGCCCGCCTGCCCACCGCCATCAACCTGCACAAAGCCTCGAAAACCCTCAGCCTCACCTACGCCCCCGGCGAGGTCTACACCCTGCCCGCCGAATTCCTGCGCGTGCACTCCCCCTCCGCCGAGGTCCAGGGCCACGGCAACCCTATCCTGCAGTTCGGCAAGATCAATGTCGGCCTGGTCGGCCTGGAACCTGCCGGCCAATATGCACTGAAACTGACCTTCGACGACGGCCATGATAGCGGCCTGTTCACCTGGGAATACCTCGAGCAGCTATGCCTGCGCCAGGAGCAGCTGTGGGCCGAATACCTCGACGAACTGCACAAGGCCGGAAAATCCCGCGACCCGGCCGAGTCAGTAGTGAAACTCATGCTCTAGCGCAAGGCCGGCAAGGTTTAGAGCGCATTTTCTAGATTCATCTGTTTGAATGACCTACAGACGGCCCAGTGACGGGCTGTCTTGCGCATTACATGAAAGTCGGGTAACCAATGGGGGGTGGCAAGTTCCCTGCGTCACTTTGCAGGTAGTCAGGCCCCTCGCAGCACCGCTGTTCCTTATCACTGGTCACCCGAGTAGCAGTACCGGGCTCAGAACTGTGCACCCGCCACAGCAACCGGTACTCGTCTCAGGACAACGGAGCGTCGTAGATGAGTAACAAGAACAACGATGAGCTGCAGCGGCAGGCCTCGGAAAACACCCTGGGGCTGAACCCGGTCATCGGTATTCGCCGCAAGGACCTGTTGAGCTCGGCACGCACCGTGCTGCGCCAGGCCGTGCGCCAACCGCTGCACAGCGCCAAGCATGTGGCCCACTTTGGCCTGGAGCTGAAGAACGTGCTGCTGGGCAAGTCCAGCCTTGCCCCAGAAAGCGACGACCGTCGCTTCAATGACCCAGCCTGGAGCAACAACCCGCTGTACCGCCGCTACCTGCAAACCTACCTGGCCTGGCGCAAGGAGCTGCAGGACTGGATCGGCGACAGCGACCTGTCGCCCCAGGACATCAGCCGCGGCCAGTTCGTCATCAACCTGATGACCGAGGCCATGGCGCCGACCAACACCCTGTCCAACCCGGCAGCGGTCAAGCGCTTCTTCGAAACCGGCGGCAAGAGCTTGCTCGATGGCCTGTCCAACCTGGCCAAGGACCTGGTCAACAACGGCGGCATGCCCAGCCAGGTGAACATGGACGCCTTCGAGGTGGGCAAGAACCTGGGCACCAGCGAAGGTGCCGTGGTGTACCGCAATGATGTGCTGGAACTGATCCAGTACAGCCCCATTACCGAGCAGGTGCATGCCCGCCCGCTGCTGGTGGTGCCGCCGCAGATCAACAAGTTCTACGTGTTCGACCTGAGCCCGGAAAAGAGCCTGGCGCGCTTCTGCCTGCGCTCGCAGCAGCAAACCTTCATCATCAGTTGGCGCAACCCGACCAAGGCCCAGCGCGAATGGGGCCTGTCCACCTACATCGACGCACTCAAGGAAGCCGTCGACGCGGTGCTGGCGATTACCGGCAGCAAAGACCTGAACATGCTCGGTGCCTGTTCCGGCGGCATTACCTGCACCGCGCTGGTAGGCCACTATGCCGCCCTCGGCGAAAACAAGGTCAATGCCCTGACTCTGCTGGTCAGTGTGCTGGACACCACCATCGACAACCAGGTCGCATTGTTCGTCGACGAGCAGACCCTGGAGGCCGCCAAGCGCCACTCCTACCAGGCCGGCGTGCTCGAAGGCAGCGAGATGGCCAAGGTGTTCGCCTGGATGCGCCCCAACGACCTGATCTGGAACTACTGGGTCAACAACTACCTGCTCGGCAACGAGCCGCCGGTGTTCGACATCCTGTTCTGGAACAACGACACCACGCGCTTGCCGGCCGCCTTCCACGGCGACTTGATCGAAATGTTCAAAAGCAACCCGTTGACCCGCCCCGAAGCCCTGGAAGTGAGCGGCACCGCGATCGACCTGAAGCAGGTCAAGTGCGACATCTACAGCCTCGCCGGCACCAACGACCACATCACCCCGTGGCAATCGTGCTACCGCTCGGCGCACCTGTTTGGCGGCAAGATCGAGTTCGTGCTGTCCAACAGCGGCCACATCCAGAGCATCCTCAACCCACCGGGCAACCCCAAGGCACGCTTCATGACCGGCGCCGACCGCCCGGGTGACCCGGTGGCCTGGCAGGAAAACGCCACCAAGCACGCCGACTCCTGGTGGCTGCACTGGCAGAGCTGGCTGGGTGAACGTGCCGGCGAACTGAAAAAGGCGCCGACCCGCCTGGGCAACCGCGCCTATGCCGCCGGCGAAGCTTCCCCGGGCACCTACGTTCACGAGCGTTGAGTTGCAGCGCCGTGGCCACCTGCGGGGCGCCACGGTGTTAACTTCACCCAAGAGTCACGCGCATGCCGCAACCCTATATCTTCAGGACCGTCGAGCTGGACAACCAGTCCATCCGCACTGCGGTCCGCCCAGGCAAGCCGCACCTGACGCCGTTGCTGATCTTCAACGGCATCGGCGCCAACCTGGAGCTGGTGTTTCCATTCATCGAAGCACTGGACCCGGACCTGGAAGTCATTGCCTTCGACGTGCCTGGGGTTGGCGGCTCATCCACGCCGCGCCACCCGTATCGCTTCCCCGGGTTGGCCAAGCTGACGGCACGGATGCTCGACTACCTCGACTACGGCCAGGTCAATGCCATCGGCGTGTCCTGGGGCGGAGCGCTGGCACAGCAGTTTGCCCACGACTACCCCGAGCGCTGCAAGAAGCTGGTGCTGGCCGCCACCGCCGCAGGCGCGGTGATGGTACCGGGCAAGCCCAAAGTGCTGTGGATGATGGCCAGCCCACGGCGTTACGTGCAGCCGTCGCATGTCATCCGCATTGCGCCGATGATCTATGGCGGCGGTTTCCGCCGTGACCCGGACCTGGCCATGCAGCATGCGGCCAAGGTGCGCTCCGGCGGCAAGATGGGCTACTACTGGCAGCTGTTTGCCGGGCTTGGCTGGACCAGCATCCACTGGCTGCACAAGATCCAGCAGCCGACCCTGGTGCTGGCCGGCGACGATGACCCGCTGATCCCGCTGATCAACATGCGCCTGCTGGCCTGGCGGATTCCCAATGCCCAGCTACACATTATCGACGACGGCCATCTGTTCCTGATCACCCGGGCCGAGGCCGTCGCCCCGATCATCATGAAGTTCCTGCAGCAAGAACGTCAGCGCGCAGTCATGCACCCACGCCCGGCGACGGGCGTGTGAACGCGCCGCAAACCCCGTGGGAGCGGGTTTACCCGCGAAACATGCGACGCGGTGCATGGCACCGGCTTCGCCGGTGTTCGCGGGTAAACCCGCTCCCACAAGGTCCCTGCTAAGTCAGTGAGTATGTTTAGTCATGAGGCACCAGGTCTGGACGAGGGAGTGTTGCCATGAAAGACAAACCGGCCAAAGGAACGACAACGCTCCCCGCCACCAGCATGAACGTGCAGAACGCCATCCTCGGCCTGCGCGGCCGTGACCTGATTTCCACGTTGCGCAATGTCGGCCGCCACGGCCTGCGCAATCCGCTGCATACCGCGCGCCACCTGCTGGCCCTGAGCGGCCAGCTGGGCCGGGTGATGCTCGGTGACACGCCGCACCAGCCACACCCACGCGACGCGCGCTTCAACGACCCGACGTGGAGCCAGAACCCGTTCTACCGTCGCAGCCTGCAGGCTTACCTGGCCTGGCAGAAGCAGACCCGCCTGTGGATCGAGGAAAGCCACCTGGACGGCGATGATCGGGCCCGCGCGCACTTCCTGTTCAACCTGATCAACGACGCTCTGGCGCCGAGCAACTCGCTGCTCAACCCGCTGGCAGTCAAGGAACTGTTCAACACTGGCGGGCAGAGCCTGGTGCGCGGCGTGGCGCACCTGCTCGACGACCTGCGCCACAACGAAGGCCTGCCACGCCAGGTAGACGAGCGCGCCTTCGAAGTGGGCGGCAACCTCGCCGCAACCCCCGGCGCAGTGGTGTTTCGCAACGAGCTGCTGGAGCTGATCCAGTACCAGCCGATGAGCGAAAAGCAGCACGCCCGCCCACTGCTGGTGGTGCCGCCGCAAATCAACAAGTTCTACATCTTCGACCTCAGCTCGACCAACAGCTTCGTTCAGTACATGCTCAAGAATGGACTGCAAGTGTTCATGGTCAGCTGGCGCAACCCCGACCCACGCCACCGCGAATGGGGCCTGTCCAGCTATGTGCAGGCCCTGGAAGAAGCGCTCAATGCCTGCCGCAGCATCAGCGGCAACCGCGACCCCAACCTGATGGGGGCCTGTGCCGGTGGGCTGACCATGGCGGCGCTGCAGGGCCACCTGCAAGCCAAGCACCAGCTACGCCGGGTGCGCAGCGCCACCTACCTGGTGAGCCTGCTGGACAGCAAGTTCGAAAGCCCCGCCAGCCTGTTCGCCGACGAGCAGACCATCGAAGCAGCCAAGCGCCGCTCTTACCAGCGCGGCGTGCTGGACGGCGCCGAGGTGGCGCGGATCTTCGCCTGGATGCGGCCCAACGACCTGATCTGGAACTACTGGGTCAACAATTACCTGCTGGGCAAGACGCCCCCTGCCTTCGACATCCTGTACTGGAATGCCGACAGCACGCGCCTGCCCGCCGCACTGCATGGCGACCTGCTGGACTTCTTCAAGCTCAACCCGCTGACCCACCCGGCCGGCCTGGAAGTGTGCGGCACCCCCATCGACCTGCAGAAGGTCGAGCTCGACAGCTTCACCGTAGCTGGCAGCAACGACCACATCACCCCGTGGGATGCGGTGTACCGCTCTGCCTTGCTGCTGGGTGGCGACCGGCGCTTCGTACTGGCCAACAGCGGGCATATCCAGAGCATCATCAACCCGCCCGGCAACCCCAAGGCCTACTACCTGGCCAACCCCAAGCTGACCAGTGACCCGCGCGCCTGGTTCTACGACGCCCAGCGCAACGAGGGCAGCTGGTGGCCATTGTGGCTGGAGTGGATCACACCGCGTTCCGGCCCGCTCAAGGCGCCGCGTAGCGAACTGGGTAACACTACCTATCCACCGCTGGGCCCCGCGCCAGGCACCTATGTCCTGACCCGATGAGCATGCCGACTGGATGAAGACCCGCGACCGTATCCTTGAATGCGCCCTGCAGCTGTTCAACCAGCAGGGCGAGCCGAACGTTTCCACCCTGGAGATTGCCAACGAACTGGGCATCAGCCCGGGCAACCTGTACTACCACTTCCACGGCAAGGAGCCATTGGTGCTGGGCCTGTTCGATCGCTTCGAAGAAGCGCTGATGCCCTTGCTCGACCCACCCCTGGAGGTGCGCCTGGACGCCGAGGATTACTGGTTGTTCCTGCACCTGATCGTCGAGCACATGGCCCAGTACCGCTTCCTGTTCCAGGACTTGTCGAACTTGACCGGCCGGCTGCCCAAGCTGGCGCGGGGCATGCGCAGCCTGATCAATGCGCTCAAGCGCACACTGGCGGCGTTGTTGGCCAGCCTCAAGGGCCAGGGGCTGGTGGAGAGTGAGACCCAGGCACTGGGGCAACTGGTGGAGCAGATCACCCTGACGCTGATGTTCTCGCTGGATTACCAGCGGGTGCTGGGGCGCGATGGGGATGTAGGGATTGTGGTTTACCAGGTGATGATGCTGGTGGCGCCGCATCTGCAGCCCCGGGCGCGGGCGGCGGCGGAGCAGTTGGCGGTGCGCTACCTGGAGGGGTAGGCCTGTTGGTTCAGCGGTACGGCCTTCGCGGGCTTGCCCGCTCCCACAGGTACTGCACTGCTTGTGAGCTGTGCACAGGACCTGTGGGAGCGGGCGAGCCCGCGAAGAAGGCGACTCGGTATCAGATCAGGGTACCGGTGCCAGTGGGTGCCGACGGTGTGTTGCTGACCGGCGCGGCGACCGGTGCTGGTGCAACGGTAGCAGCCGGTGCGGCGCTGGCCGCTGGGGCTGCCGGCTTGGCAGCTGCCGGTTTGGCCGGCGCTTTCTTCACTGCTGGCTTCTTGGCTGCCGCTGGTTTGGCTGCTGCTGGTTTGGCTGCTGCTGGTTTGGCTGCTGCCGGCTTCGCCGCAGGCTTGGCAGCTGCAGTCTTGGCTGCCGGTTTGGCCGCCGCAGTTTTAGCCGCAGGCTTGGCCGCTGCAGTCTTGGCCAGTGGCTTGGCCGCAGCCTTGCTCGCAGCCGGTTTGGCGGCAGCAGTGCGCGACGAAATCGGCGTAACCGAAGCGCCAGTCAGTTTCTCGATCTGCTTGGTCAGGCTATCCACCTGCTGGTGCAGGGCCTTGATCTCGTTGCGGCTTGGTACGCCAAGGCGCGAGATGGCGCTGTTCAGGCGCTTGTCAAAAGCCTCTTCGAGTTCGCTCCACTTGCCCAGCGCACGGTCCTTCACACCAGACACACGCGAAGTGGTCGACGACTTGGCGGTTTCCGCCACGTCTTCAGCGGTCTTCTTCGCCTGCTTCTCGGCCTTCTCGCCATCCTTCACCAGCGAGTCGAACAGCTTCGGGCCGTCCTGGTCGATCTTCGAATAGATACCCAGCCCCGCCAGCCAGATCTTGCGGGAGTACTTCTCGATCCCGCCGACCCAGGAGCTGCCTTCTTTGTCGGAATTCTTCTTGCCAGCCATCCTGCTCTCCTTATGGTTTGTGCGCGACGCGCTCAAGCAGCTCGTGCAGCTGTTCAAGCTTGATGGACAACGCCTCAACGTCATGTTTAGACGGAATGCCAAGGCGATTCAAGGCGCGACCTACCCGTGCGTCGAAAGCTTTTTCGATCTTGTCGAGTTGAATTTCGACCTTGCCGCGTACGCGACTTACCTCTTGGGTCGCCTCGTCGAGCTGATTGTTGGCGGCGTCGAGCTCTTTGTCGATGCGCTTTTTGCCACGTTTCTCGACACCCTCACCGGCCTTTACCAGCTCATTGAAGTAGTCGGAGCCTTCCTGGCCCACGCGCGCGTATGCGCCGATGCCCGCCAGCCAGATCTTGCGCGCGTAGCCGCGCACCTCGCCCAGCGTGCCCGGGGCGTCGTCCTTTTTCTTCACATTCACTTTGGTCATGTTTTGTACCTCATGCTCATGAGTGGAGGAAAACCGCCCATGGAGGTTGGGCTTGTGCACACGTTAGGCAAATAAATTAGAAACCTCACCCTAAGGACGTCGCTGTCACACACATGTACCGCAGCCATTCTCGACCAAGGCACTAGCGTCGCACACTTCACCTCACGGAGTTCGACGCCATGACCGTTGTAGCAACACCAACCAGGCAGACGTTCAAGCAAAGGGTGGCAGCCTGTTTCGAAGACCGTCCGAGCCTGCGCGATGTCTTGTCGCATGAAGGCTTCCAGGCGCTCGCCGATCGCTATCCATGGATACGCAGCAACCATTCACGGATAACCTCGCTGGATGCTTTCGTCATCCTGCACGCTGCCTCAGGCACGAACCAGCCGGTGCGCCAGAGCATATTGCTGGACGAACTGCTGGGGTGCTTCATTACCCGCGAGCCCGTCCAGCTGCGCGCGTCGGACCTGTTGAGCATCAGTCCTCCAGACGTCTTCCACATTCAAGAGCGGGGCCTGGACAGCCGCACTCAACCCGAAATTGCTGCAGACCTGAGCAAGCTCAACACCGACTTCGATGCAGTTCTCGCCACGCTGCTGGAGGCATACCAACAAGCACAGATCGGTTTCTGGAACGGGCTGGACGAGGTAAGCCAAGTTTCGCGCATGCTGTGGATGGAACTCACCATCAAGGCCACCTTGCTCGAAAACCTTCCACGACAAGGCCTGGATGCAGGTGCGAAGACGGCGGTGTTCGAGTTGCTCGATGGGTCATCAGAGGGCCTGACTGTCGAAGCGGTAAACGTCACGCTCGACGCGCATGGCGGCAGTCACGCCTTCACCCTGCCCGACCTGCTACTCACCGTCGCGCACGGCAGCGATGCGGGGATACTTCAGTGCAAGCCTTGCGGGACGGTGCGCAAGCATGCCGACCTGCCCAGTTTCGCCGCTGCGCTGCAAACCGATTTGGCGCAGCGCTATCAGTTCGAAACGATGTCCTGGGCTCACACCTCTGTGATCGGACGCCCATTCGCGTTCCAGGCCAGGCAACTGCTCAACGGTATACTCGACGACATCGCAAGCCTGCGCATTGACGGGGTGACAGCCCTTGATGCGCTGGAACGGCAGCTACGCCAGGCCAGCGATCCGTCGACGCTCTTCCTCGACCAGCCCCTGCAAGAGCAGCCACTAGCAGCCATAAGCCCACCAGCATGGCTGGCCAACGCCAATGCCGACGATCGCTATGCCTACCATGACGCCCTGCTCGACCTGGCGGTGAGCCAAGGCCAATCGAAGGGTGCCACTTCGTTGGGGGACATCGAGGATATCCACCGCTACACCGCACGCCGGCTACAAGAGCAGCTGCAGGCGAGCCATCCAGACAAGACGGCACACGATCCAGACCAGGTGTTCATCCGTATTTCCCAGAGCATCGTCGGCAGCGGTACGCAGGGGCAATCCCTGTTTCTGCGCAGGCAGAGCCTGACTGATCTGGCGATTTCCCGCGTGCACCCAGAGGCCGGTGAAGTGATGACAGGGATCAGCATCGGGGAAGGCGAGCCGACGGAAGAATGGTTGAGCATCGAGCAGGTCAGGGACCTGATTCACCAGGTCGATATTGGCGGCCAATACCCCGGTTACTTGCAAGACAAGGTGAAGACCGAACCACGCAGAGCCGAACGGATCCGCCAGCATGCCAGGGAATGGCGGTATACCCTTCGTTTCAGCACCCTCAAGGCGAAGATCGAGCAACGCCTTGGCGAGCCTGCGAGCCAGGCCCTTCTGGACTTCTGCAAAGGCTCAGACAGTGCCACTGGAGACGTTCGCATCGCCCCTCTGGCCTTCCTCTGTGCACCCGGTGCTTCGGCAAGCGATGTCGCTCATGGGATGTTCATCATCGAAATAGCGGCTTGCCGCACGTGGGCGTTGTACCGTCCCTTCTACGCCGATCAGGCAATACAAGAGTTTGCAACGCTTGAAATGCTGATGGCCGCAATCCGCGCCAAGGGAGAATTGCAAGAAAGCGCCCTGGCCTGGCTCGACGACGAGGCGCGCCCAGTTTATGAAAACGATGGTTTCAACCACCCGCACCTGCATCCGAACCTCTCCAGTCTGTTGCATTTGATCAGTACCGACGGTGAGCTGGTGGATGCGCTCCTGCAACGCCTGAGACGCCCAGTCGAAGCCTCGTTCCAGGCATGGACAGAGGATCTGGACACTCAACTGTTCGACGCCAGGATAAATGCCATGCTGCTGGCCGCCAGCAGCACCAGTGTTTCCAACGCCCAGGAAAAGAGGGCATTGGTGAAAGAAGCCGTCTGGGCGCTTTTCAATACCGTCACCCAGTTCTGGCATGGCCCGCTGGCCAGCCTGGTCTGGCTGGTACTGGCGCTGTCGGCGGCCAGGCAAGACGTGCAAGCGCTGCTGAACGGTAGCGGTGACAACAGGATTGTCGCGTTGACTGACCTGCTTACCAATCTGGCCCTGCTCCTCGCCCACCGCATCGCACCGCCAGTGGTCAACGATGCGTCGCCCACTACCCTGCGCTTTTCCGGCCCCGTGCAAAAAGGTGAATTTGCAGCACGGGTACTCGGGCAGCCGAAGGTGAAGGCTTGGGAAAGCCCTGTGGAAACGCCGCGATCCGCTTCTGATCGTGTGCACAGCTGGCATGACGAGCAGCGCCTCGGCAACCTGTCGGTGCAACAGCGCCAGGCACTGAGCCAGTTGCAGGCCAGGGTGTCTCTCGACGGGCAGCTACCCCTCGTCGAAGGCCGCTTGCGGGGGTTGTTCCAGGTTGCCGGGCATCATTACGTCAAGCTGGGGGATGGCGTCTATGAGGTCATGGAGTCGTGGAATGGCATGCAGGTCATCGGTCCGGGGCAAAGCAGCAGCGAATGGGTCTCCGAATGGGGGGGCAGCGCAGACAACTACCACATCGTTGGTCGTGAACGCCGAAAAGGACCATGGTTGGCTCGGTGGAACGGTAATTGGGCGCTGAACTTGAACCTTGCGGGTGGCATGCCCAGGAGCAGGGCAACCATGAAGGCTGACAACCTTGAGCGCTTCAATGCATTGAAAACGCACACCGAGGCCAATAAAAAAGCGCTGAGCGACATGACAGTACTGCTGGAGCGTAACCGCCTGCAGCTTCAGGCTTATGACGACCTTGCCCTCGATTACGGTACGGCTTTGGACGCACTACCAGCGCAGGAGCGCGCCTCGCCGCCGCAAGCCCTGCAACGCCAGAAGCAGACGCTGAAAGCCGAGCGCACGAAGCACTTGCCGGAACTCAGGGCATCCGCGCTGTATCTGGAGCGGCAAAGTACGTTGCTATATGCAAACATCGAAGCATTCAAGGAAATGAGCGAGCCGAGGTTCAGCCGGCTCGACCCCGCTGGCCAGAGTCAAAGCCGATACGGCAGTTGGTTCGATGCAGCCATCGACAACGACATGCTGCTATGCCGCCGGCTGCTGGAACAGGTCGACCACCAGGCACTTGCTGCCCAGGCCACAGGACTACAACGCTTTCCAGAAACGGCCGAGCAGATCGGGCAATACACCGTTTACCGCGATCTGGTACGCGACTCTTGTCAAGCCAGCCGGCGCCTGCTGGTGGTCAGCGAGCGGCTCGACCTGAGAATACCGGAGGCACTGCAGGACTCTACCGTCGACTTCGCCAACAAAATCACCAAACTCAACGCACACATCCGGCGCAGGACGTATTCGACGCTGGTGGTGCGGGCCCAACTGCTGAGTGACCTGGCCTACCTGGCCGTAGACAAGCTTCAGCTCACCGCAGACACCGCCGAGTACCTGCTTACAATGCGCGCCCCCCTCAGCGATGCCGAATTGAGCCGCACGATATGGAGCCACGACGGGCTGCCAACCACAGACGTAACAACCCAGGTCAAAGCCGAGGTGCTTGAGGACATTCTTCAGAAATACTGTTCCGTGCGGGATCGGGCCCGCTACATGCAAACGTTGGACGACCCCGCGCTGGTTACCAGCGTGCTGGCGGAGTACACAAGCCAGTTGGAGACGATCGTCCAGATCACGGAGCAGCAACTTGGCGCAACCTTGGCCACGCTCGACAGCGGCATCAACCTGCCACCACCAGCGCCTGTCCATCGTCTTGCACCAGCCAGACGCAAGGTCATCCGCATTGCCCGGGGCCGGCCGCAACTGGTGGAGGTCGATCCAAGTGGTAATCAGGCGATCCAGCGCAATGCGTTCAGCCTTGAACCTGCCCGGCGTTTTTCGCAACGCAACGGTGAGTGGTATGAAGAGCCTGTCAAAGGGCTGCCCACTCCGCCCGGCCGAAGACACTTGCGCAAGTGTGCCAGCCGCCTGCTAGCGGAAGTGGAAGGTAAAATTGCCTTCGCCGCGCGTTTCGCCAATGAACCCAACAGCCTTGCCGACTTCCTGGAATGGCCGATAGATGACATGCGCGAAGTCCGGCAACGGCTGGGCGAGCAAAGCAACCCCCTGGACGGCGACCTGATAGATCGCCTGCAGGCAGCTGCAGATCGCGTCGCCCATGAAAGACTCCGACTGCTCACCGACGCGTACCTCAATTCCCGTCACCCGGGCAGCAGGGCTTTGCGTTTTCTCGCCGAACAGAACCGCATCAGGATCAGGCAGACAGTCATTCGTCGACAGCTACGCCACGCCAATGACTACCTTGACGTCTACGAGATTCGCGATGCCCAGGCACCACAACGGATACTGTGGGAGGCACATTTCCATTATCCCGGGCTCGAAACGGCTGGCCACGACTTCGTCAAAGGCCACCTCAAATTCTGGGATGCCGGCGTGAGGGGGCGGGATGCCATGCTCGAACAAGCCGCGAACGCACGGGAACGCATTGCCATCTATCGTGGTGACCTACGCCTGGAGCAGGTGATCGGTATCATTCCTTTCCCGGCCGACCCACCACGCTAGCCGCCCGGCTCAGGCCAGGGCCTTGTCCAGCGCCCGCTCGATTTCGCCCTTGATGGTGCCGCTCATCATCGACAGCATCATGCCCAGCTTGAGCTCCACGCGGATGCTGTCTGCGCCAATGTGCACGCTGCCGTTGGCGCCGCTGCGGGCCACATCGACCCGGTCGCCGTTCCAGGTAGCCTTGAGGTCGTATTCGCGGCTGAGCTTGTCGACCAGCGCTTCGGCCTTGGCGCGGGCGGCATCGCGGCCGAGGGAGTGTTTGCGTTCGACGCTGATCTGGGTCATGCGGGCGTTCCTGAAGATGTAGACATAATGGGCATTATGCCCGCCCCTGCCCACTGGCACACCCCGCCAAGACAAATCCGCCCGTTCGCCCTAGAATGGCGGTAATTTTTTTCGGTGAAGCGATATGAACGACCAGCGCAAAGGCGACCACGCCGAACCCACCACCCATTTCGGCTACCAGGACGTACCTGAAAGCCAGAAGGCGAAGAAAGTCGCCGAAGTGTTCCACTCGGTGGCCGCCAAGTACGACCTGATGAACGACGTGCTGTCCGGCGGCATGCACCGCCTGTGGAAGCGCTTTACCATCGAACTGTCGGGCGTGCGCAGCGGCAACCGCGTGCTGGACATCGCCGGCGGTACGGGCGACCTGGCCGCCAAGTTCTCGCGCCTTGTAGGCCCGACCGGGCAGGTGGTGCTGGCCGACATCAACGATTCGATGCTCAAGGTCGGCCGTGACCGGCTGCTCGACCGTGGCGTGGCCGGCAACATCGAGTTCGTCCAGGCCGACGCCGAGAAGCTGCCGTTCCCGGACAACCACTTCGACTGCGTGACCATCGCCTTCGGCCTGCGCAACGTCACCCACAAGGACGAAGCCATCCGTTCGATGCTGCGCGTGCTCAAGCCTGGTGGCCGCCTGTTGATCCTGGAGTTCTCCAAGCCGACCAACAAGCTGATGTCCAAGGCCTACGACGCCTACTCGTTCGCCTTCATGCCGCTGGCCGGCAAGCTGATCACCAATGACTCGGAAAGCTACCGTTACCTCGCCGAATCGATCCGCATGCACCCGGACCAGGAAACCCTGAAGAGCATGATGGTCGAGGCCGGTTTCGACCGCGTCACCTACCACAACATGACCAGCGGCATCGTTGCCGTGCACCGGGGGATCAAACCCTGATGCTGCTGGCAGGGCTGCTCGCCAGCGTCGAACATGGCCTGAACCGCGTCCTGCGCATGGACAGCACGGCCCTGCCGCGGCTGGCCGCACTGGAAGGCAAGGTCATCGAGATCGACTGCCGCCAACCGGCCCTGCAGGTGTTCATCCTGCCCGATGAAGAGGGCCTGATGCTTGCAGCCCACTGGCAGGGCGAAGTCGACTGCAGCCTGCGCGCCCCTGCCGGCAGCCTGGCACAACTGGCCCTGGCCCGGGACAAGACTGCCGTACTGCACAGCCCGCAAGTCGAGCTGCATGGCGACAGCGCCGTGCTGCTCGACCTGTTCGGTGTGCTGCAAGACCTGGAGCTGGACTGGGAGCACGAGCTGCAACGCTGGCTTGGCCCGGTTGCCACGGCAATGCTGGCAGGCCACATCCGCCTGCGCGCACGCTGGACCCGCCAGGGCCTGGCACGCTTCAACCAGAACCTTTCCGAGTACCTGGCCGAAGAGTCCCGCACCCTGGTCGGCAAGCGCGAAGCCGAAGCCGCCTTCAGCGAGCTCGATGCCCTGAAGCTCGACACAGAACGCCTCGAGGCGCGCCTCAAGCGCCTCTCCCGATCCCTTGATACCAGCGATAACGCATGAAGCTGCTCGCCGTCCGCCGTCTTTTTCGCATCCAGCGTGTGGTGATCCGCTACCGTCTCGATGACCTGCTGTTCGAACAACCCCTGCTGCCTTGGTGGCTGGCCAGCCTGCGCCTGCTGATGCCGTGGCGCTGGCTGCCACGCAAGCCAACCGATTTGAGCCGTGGCGCACGCCTGCGCCTGGCGCTGCAGGACCTGGGGCCGATCTTCATCAAGTTTGGCCAGTTGCTGTCCACCCGCCGCGACCTGCTGCCCACCGACATCGCCGACGAGCTGATGCTGCTGCAGGACCGCGTGCCGCCGTTCGACCCACAAAAGGCCGTGGCGATGATCGAAGCGCAGCTGGGCGCCAAGGTCGGTGAGGTGTTCAGCCGCTTCGACGTCGAACCACTGGCCTCGGCCTCGGTGGCCCAGGTACACGCCGCACGCCTTAAAACCGGCGAAGAAGTGGTAGTCAAGGTAGTGCGCCCGGGCCTGAAGCCGGTCATCGCCCAGGACCTGGCCTGGCTGTTCCTTATCGCCAAGGCCGCCGAGCGCGCCTCGGCCGATGCCCGCCGCCTGCACCCGGTGGAAATCGTCGGCGACTACGAAAAAACCATCTATGACGAGCTCGACCTGCTGCGCGAAGCGGCCAACGCCAGCCAGCTGCGGCGCAACTTCGAAGGCTCCGAGCTGATGTACGTGCCTCAGGTGTACTGGGACCTGTGCCGGCCCAAAGTGCTGGTAATGGAACGCATCTATGGCGTGCCGGTGACCGACATGGCCACCCTGGCCGACCAGCGCACCGACATGAAGCTGCTGGCCGAACGTGGCGTGGAGGTGTTCTTCACCCAGGTGTTCCGTGACAGCTTCTTCCATGCCGACATGCACCCCGGCAACATCTTCGTCAGCACAGTAAAACCCTGGAGCCCGCAGTACATCGCCATTGACTGCGGCATTGTCGGCAGCCTCACCGCCGAGGACCAGGACTACCTGGCGCGCAACCTGATCGCCTTCTTCAAACGTGACTACCGCCGCGTCGCCCAACTGCACATCGACTCGGGCTGGGTGCCGGCGCACACCAAGGTCAACGAATTCGAAGCGGCGATCCGCACTGTGTGCGAGCCAATCTTCGAAAAACCGTTAAAGGATATTTCCTTCGGCCAGGTGCTGATGCGCCTATTCCAGACCGCTCGGCGCTTCAACATGGAAGTACAGCCGCAGCTGGTGCTGCTGCAGAAAACCCTGCTCAACATCGAAGGTCTGGGCCGCCAGCTGTACCCCGACCTGGACCTGTGGAGCACCGCCAAGCCGTTCCTGGAGCGCTGGATGCGCGACCGCTACAGCCCCAAGGCCATGTTCGGCAACCTGCACAGCCAGGTGGAACAACTGCCACACTTGGCCGGCATGACCCGCGATTTGCTCGAACGCCTGTCGCAGCCACACCTGCACGACCCACAACTGCCGGAGCGGCGCCGCCAGGGCGACCGCTGGGCGCTGCGCCTGCTGGGCGCCGGCCTGCTCGGTGGTGGCGCAGTACTAGCCGCTGGCGCCGCCGAGGCCGCCAGCCTGGCCGCACCGGCTGCCTGGCCGGCCTGGCTGATGCTGGCCGCTGGCCTTTACCTGATCGTGCGCCAATAGCCAGCCGCGCCTGTGGCTGGCACACTAGCGTAAAGGGCCCGGTACAGGAGCGGGCCCGCTTTGGAGTCGACGATGAAAGACTGGCTGGACGAGATCAAGTGGAACAGCGACGGCCTGGTACCGGCGATCGCCCAGGACCACAAGACCGGACGCGTGCTGATGATGGCCTGGATGAACCGCGAATCGCTGGCCCTGACTGCCGCCGAGCAACGCGCCATCTACTGGTCGCGTTCGCGTGGCAAGCTGTGGCGTAAAGGCGAGGAGTCCGGGCATGTGCAGAAGCTGCATGAAATGCGCCTGGACTGCGATGCCGACGTGATCATCCTGATGGTCGAGCAACTGGGCCATATTGCCTGCCATACCGGCCGTGAAAGCTGCTTCTACCGCGTCTATGAAGGCGGCCAGTGGAAAACCGTCGACCCGGTCCTGAAAGACCCGGATGCCATCTACAGCGCAGGACACTGACATGAGCGACACCCTCAACCGCCTGGCCGAAGTGCTTGAAGAACGCAAGCAAGCGGCGCCCGACAGCTCCTACGTGGCCAGCCTGTACCACAAGGGCCTGAACAAGATCCTCGAAAAACTCGGCGAAGAGTCGATCGAAACGATCATTGCCGCCAAGGATGCCGCTGTGAGCAAGGATTACAGCGATGTCATCTACGAAACCGCCGACCTGTGGTTTCATAGCCTGGTGATGCTCAGCGCGCTGGGTCAGCATCCGCAAGCTGTGCTGGATGAACTGGAACGCCGCTTCGGCTTGTCCGGGCATGATGAGAAGGCCGCACGCCAACCATCTGCCTGATGTATCCCAGGGGCGCTCTGTGCCCCCCTGTGGGAGCGGGTTCACCCGCGAAGAATGCAACGCGGTATATGGCACCGGCTGCGCCGGTGTTCGCGGGTAAACCCGCTCCCACAGGGGGCCGCGTCGCCGGAACAAATTGCTGGACCCTGTAGAAGCGGCCTTGTGTCGCGAAAGGGCTGCAAAGCAGCCCCAGAAGGTTCACTGACATTTTTCAGGAGTACGAAATGGGTATCTTTGACTGGAAACACTGGATCGTCCTGCTGGTGGTCGTGGTCCTGGTGTTCGGCACCAAGAAACTGAAGAACTTCGGCAGTGACCTGGGCGAGTCGATCAAGGGCTTCCGCAAGGCCATGAACGAAGAAGAGAACAAGCCGGCCGAGCAGACCCCGCCGCCAGCCCAGCCTGTTCCACCGGTACAGAACACTGCCCAGCCGCAGCAAGGCCACACCATCGAAGGCCAGGCCCAGCCGGTCCAAGAGCCACAGCGGAAAGACTGACCCATGTTCGGCATCAGTTTCAGCGAGCTGCTGCTCGTCGGCCTGGTCGCCCTGCTGGTGCTCGGCCCTGAGCGCCTGCCGGGTGCCGCGCGCACGGCAGGCCTGTGGATCGGCCGGCTCAAGCGCAGCTTCAACAGCATCAAGATGGAAGTGGAGCGCGAAATCGGCGCCGACGACATCCGCCGCCAGCTGCACAACGAGCACATCCTGCAGATGGAAGAGGAAGCCAAACGTATCCTCAACCCGATGACGCCACCGGTGCAGCCACCGGTCACCACGGCCACCGTGCAGCCCCCTGCAGGGCTTGAAGCCAGGCCGGTCGAGCCGCCTGTCGCACCGGCCGCACCTTCTGAACCGCCACAACCGCCGCGAGCCCCATGAGCGAGAATCCGGAACACGACCAGCCGATGCCGCTGGTTTCGCACCTGACCGAACTGCGCACCCGCCTGCTGCGCTGCGTTGCCGTCATTTTCCTGATCTTTGCCGGGCTGTTCAGCTTCGCCCAGCAGATCTACACCATCGTTTCGGCGCCTTTGCGCGATCACTTGCCGGCCAATGCAACGATGATCGCCACCGACGTGGCCTCGCCGTTCCTCACGCCATTCAAGCTGACCATGATCGTGTCGCTGTTCCTGGCGATCCCATTCATTCTTCAGCAGATCTGGGGCTTTATCGCGCCCGGGCTGTACCGCCATGAAAAGCGCATTGCCATTCCGTTGCTGGTGTCGAGCATCCTGTTGTTCTACGCCGGCATGGCCTTTGCCTATTTCCTGGTGTTCCCGCTGATGTTCAAGTTCTTCGCCGCTGCCACCCCGGCAGGCGTGGCGATGATGACCGACATCGCCAACTACCTCGACTTCGTGATGACGCTGTTCTTCGCCTTTGGCGTGGCCTTCGAAATCCCGGTAGCGGTGGTGCTGCTGGTATGGATCGGCGTGGTCGATGTTAAATACCTGAAGAAGATCCGCCCCTACGTGATCATCGGCTGCTTCGTGGTCGGCATGGTCCTCACCCCGCCGGACATCTTCTCGCAGACCCTGCTGGCAGTGCCCATGTGGCTGCTGTTCGAGATCGGCGTACTGTGCGGCAGCCTGATCCGCAAGCGCAGTGCCCACGACGAAACCGCCGACGACCATAACGACCAGCCACCAGCGACCCAACCGTGAACCTGTTGCTTCTAGAAGAGGCCGACTTCGTCTCGGCCGACCGCGTCATCCTTGCTGATCGGCGTTTCACCCACATGCAGGAAATCCACCGTGTGGCGGTGGGCGACAACCTGCGTGTGGGCCGTATCAATGGCCTGATGGGCAAGGCCACGGTGCTGCGCCTGGAACAGCACGAAGCCGAACTGGAAGTGGCCTTTGACCAGCAGCCACCGGCCAAGCTGCCGCTGACCCTGGTGCTGGCAGTGCCACGGCCGAAAATGCTGCGCCGGCTGTTCCAGACCGTAGCAACGCTGGGCGTGCCGCGGCTGATCCTGGTAAACAGCTACAAGGTCGAGAAAAGCTTCTGGCAAACCCCCTTCCTGCAGCCCGACAGCATTCGCGAAAACCTCATTCTGGGCCTTGAACAGGCACGCGACACCGTGCTGCCCGAAGTAATCATCGAGAAGCGCTTCAAGCCGTTCGTCGAAGACCGCCTACCAGCCATCGCCGCAGACACCCTGGGCCTGGTTGGCCACCCCGGCCCCTACCCCGCCTGCCCGCGCGCCGTGGAACAAGCCGTGACCCTGGCCATTGGCCCCGAAGGTGGCTGGATCCCCTACGAGGTCGACCTGCTGGGCAAGGCCGGTTTGGCGCCCGTGCAATTGGGTGACCGCATCCTGCGGGTCGAGACTGCTGTCACCGCGCTGCTTTCGCGCATTTTCTGACGTAAACGCCGCTTTCTCGCCCATCAAGTTTCTCTCCCCTGGGCCGATGGCCTTGGCAACACAACAACTATTTGTGCTGCCAAGCCGCCGGGGAGTCGTACATGTATCAATGGTTAGCCCAATCGTTGGGCAATGTGAGCGTCAATCGCAAACTGGGGCTGGGCTTCGGCCTGGTGCTGCTGTTGACCCTGGCCATCACCCTGACCGGCTGGCACGGCATGGACAGCATCATCGACCGTGGCGACAAGCTGGGGAACATCTCGGTCATCCAGCAGCACACCCAGGAACTGCGCATCGCCCGCCAGCATTATGAGCGTCGGCGCGACGAGGCCTCGGTAGCCGAGCTGGAAAAAGCCCTGGCCAACCTCAACCAGCAGGTGCAGTTGATGCTCGGGCAGATCGAACACCCTGCCGACCGCCAGCGCCTGGAGCAGCAGCGCGAGGCCGTGCGCACTTACCAACAGGCGTTCAACGAGCTGAAGCAGGCTGGCCAGCGCCGCGAAGCCAGCCGAGGCGTGCTGGGCGACAGCGCCGACAAGGCCGTGGAGCTGGTCGGCCGGGTGCAGCAGCGCCTGCTGCAGGGCGGCGACATCAACCAGTACCAGCACGCAGTGGAAGTCAGCGCCCTGCTGCAGCAAGCGCGCTTCCAGGTGCGTGGCTACACCTACAGTGGTAATGCCGACTTCCAGCAAACGGCACTGAAGGCCATCGACCAGGCCCAGGCCGAGCTGCGCGCACTGCCGGCCAAGGTGCCTGCCGAACATGCTGCCAGCCTGGACGATGCTGCCACTGCCATGGCGGGCTACCGCGATGCGGTAAGCCAGTTCGGCAATGCCCAGACGGCCAGTGAGCAGGCCCTGCAAAGCATGGCCGAGCAAGGCACGCTGCTGCTGCAGACCAGCCAGGCGATGACCACCTCGCAAACCGAGGTGCGCGACGCTGCGGCCGCCCAGGCCAAGACCCTGCTCATGATCGCCACCGCGCTAGCCCTAGCCTTGGGCCTGCTGGCGGCCTGGGCGATCACCCGGCAGATCATCATCCCGCTGCGCCAGACCTTGCGCGCCGCAGAACGCGTGGCCAGTGGCGACCTGACCCAGAACCTGCAGGTGAACCGCCGCGATGAGCTGGGCCAGCTGCAGGCCAGCATGCAGCGCATGACCCAAGGCCTGCGCGAATTGATCGGCGGCATCGGTGATGGCGTCACGCAGATTGCCAGCGCCGCCGAGCAGCTGTCGGCAGTCACCGAGCAGACCAGCGCCGGGGTCAACAACCAGAAGGTCGAGACCGACCAGGTGGCGACCGCCATGAACCAGATGACCGCCACCGTGCACGAAGTGGCACGCAACGCCGAGCAGGCCTCGGAAGCCGCCTTGATGGCCGACCAGCAAGCCCGCGAAGGCGACCGCGTGGTGGGCGAGGCCGTTACGCAGATCGAGCGCCTGGCCGGCGAAGTGGTCAACTCCAGCGAAGCGATGAACCAGCTCAAGGCCGAAAGCGACAAGATCGGCAGTGTGCTCGATGTGATCAAGTCGGTGGCCCAGCAGACCAACCTGCTGGCCCTCAACGCAGCGATCGAAGCCGCCCGTGCCGGTGAGGCCGGGCGTGGTTTTGCCGTGGTCGCCGACGAAGTACGTAGCCTGGCGCAACGCACCCAGCAATCGACCGAAGAGATCGAAGAGCTGATTGCCGGCCTGCAAAGCGGCACCCAGCGCGTGGCCAGCGTGATGGACAGCAGCCGCCAGCTGACCGACAGCAGTGTTGAGCTGACCCGCCGTGCCGGCAGCTCGCTGGAAACCATCACCCGTACCGTGTCATCGATCCAGGCGATGAACCAGCAGATTGCCACGGCGGCAGAGGAGCAGACGGCCGTAGCCGAAGAGATCAACCGCAGCGTGATGAATGTGCGGGATATTTCCGACCAGACCTCGGCGGCCAGTGAAGAGACGGCCAGTTCCAGCGTGGAACTGGCGCGTTTGGGTACCCATTTGCAGGGGCTGGTGGGGCGGTTCAAGCTCTTATATTAAAAATGGGCCGCCTGTTCCGGCATCTTGGGGGGTTTGCCGGCGAAGAGGCCAGCACAGGCGAAAACATCCTACTCGTTGCGGTGAAATTTCCTACCTGATTATCAGGTCAAGTCCTACAGCTCCGCTGCCGATTGGCAGAGGTGTCATGCCGGCATTACGCCTGCATGCCCCCCCAACCGCACGGAGACCTCCCATGCTCAGCTACCTCAACCAAAAGCTCGGCAACATCAGTGTCGCGGCCAAGCTGGCCCTCGGCTTCGCCGTGGTCCTGCTGCTTACCCTGGCCACCACCGTCAGCGGCTGGCGCGCGTTGGATGGCGCCATTGTCCGTTCGCAGCAACTCAGCGAAATAGGCCTGATCAACGACCTGACCAAAGACCTGCGCGCAGAGCGCATCACCTACCGCGTGCTCAACGACGACGCCAGCAAGTCCCGCATCACCAGCATCCTCGAACAACTGAACAATATGCTGACCACCCTGCAACAACGCAGCAGCGTCGATGAATCACGGCAGTTGCTGAGCGAGAAGCTGACGTTGCTGCAGCGCCTGCGCGATGACTTCAGCGAACTGCAACGCAGCGTCGCCAACCGCATCGCCCTGCGCGAAGCCATGCAGACGCAGGAGCAGAAACTCAATGATGCCATCGACGAACTGCAGACCCAGGCCTTGCTGAGAATGCCCGCCGACAGCCAGCAAAGCGGTGTGCTGGGTCTGATGGACACCCTTAGCCGGCATGTCGATGGCGCCAACCAGCAGAGCCTGGTGCCGGCCTACACCTTCTCCCCCGTCGAGGACTTCGCCAAGGTCGGCGACGGCGCCCTGAACGCTGCCGACAGTAGCCTTGAGCAACTGCTCAGGGGCCTGGCGCCACTGGGCCTGCCACGCGCTGTCAGCGAGCAGCCTGGGGTCGAGCTGGCCAAGTACCGCGCCAGCCTGGACCAGTACCGTCGCGCCGCCGTGCACGTCGAGCAGCTGCAGAACAACATGGAGAACATGGGCAATGAGCTGCGTGCGGTCAGCCTTGAGCTGGGCAAGCGCAAAGTCGAACAACGCGACAGCGAGGCTCTGGCCGCCCGCTCTCTGCTGACCAGTGTGGCACTGCTGGCGCTGGCGGTAGGCGTGCTGGCCGCGTGGCTGATCACCTTGCAGATCACCCAGCCGTTGCGCCAGACGCTGACCGTGGCTGCGCGCATCGCCAAGGGCGACCTGAGCCAGGTCGAGGTGGTGGAACGCCGCGACGAGATGGGCCAGTTGCAGACCAGCATGCGCGAAATGGCTTTGAGCCTGCGTGAGCTGATCGGCGGCATCGACCAGGGTGTCGGCCAGCTATCACAGGCCGCCTCGCAACTGGCCGCCAGCAGCGAAGACACCAAGCTGCGCATCAACCAGCAGCGCGAAGAAACCGACCAGGTCGCCACCGCCATGAATCAGATGAGCGCCACTGTGCAGGAAGTGGCGCAGAACGCCGAACAAGCCTCGCTGGCCGCAACCAATGCCGACCAGCAGGCGCAGGTGGGCGACCAGGTGGTGGCCGAAGCCATCGGCCGCATCGAGCAACTGGCCGGGCAGATGGACCATTGCCTGGCGGCCATGCAGCACCTGGCAGGCGAGAGCCAGCGCATTGGCAGCATTCTCGATGTGATCAAGTCGGTCTCCGAACAGACCAACTTGCTGGCCCTGAATGCGGCGATCGAAGCTGCACGGGCGGGTGAGGCCGGGCGCGGCTTTGCTGTGGTGGCCGATGAGGTACGCGGCCTGGCCCAGCGCACCTCGACGGCAACCGAGGAGATCGGCCAGCTTATCGACAGCCTGCACAACGGCACCGACGAAGTGACCCGCTTGCTCGACAGCAGCAAGAACCTGACCGAGCAAAGCGTGGAGCTGAGCCGCAGGGCCGGGCATGCGCTTGGCCAGATCACCGATACGGTGTCGAGCATCCAGGGCATGAACCAGCAGATCGCCACCGCCAGCGAAGAACAGAGCGTGGTGGCCGAGCAGATCAACCGCAGCGTGATCAATGTACGGGATGTGTCGGATCAGACCAGTGCGGCCAGTGAGCAGACGGCGGCTTCGAGTGGGGAACTGGAGCAGCTGGGGCAGCAATTGCGGGGGATGGTCGGGCGGTTCAACATTTGAGATTGCCGGGGCTGCTTTGCAGCCCTTTCGCGACACAAGGCCGCGCCTACAGGAGATCGCATACCCCTGTAGGAGCGGCCTTGCGGCGCGATGGGGCGCAAAGCGCCCCCAGCGGTTAAAGCACCTGGCGCAGGAACGCCTGGGCGCGCGGGTCTTTCGGCGCGGCGAAGAACGCGGCCGGGGCCGAGTCTTCCAGCAGCTTGCCGTGGTCGAAGAACAGCACGCGGTCGGCCACTTCGCGGGCAAAGCCCATTTCGTGGGTTACGCAGACCATGGTCATGCCTTCCTGGGCCAGGGTCTTCATCACGTCCAGCACCTCGCCGACCATTTCCGGGTCGAGCGCCGAGGTCGGCTCGTCGAACAGCATCACTTTCGGGTCCATGGCCAGGGCACGGGCAATCGCTACCCGCTGCTGCTGGCCACCGGACAGACGCGACGGGAACTCGTTGGCCTTCTGCGCAATGCCTACCTTTTCCAACAACGCCCGGGCCTTGGCCTCGCGGTCAGCCTTGTTGCGCTTGCGCACCACCTTCTGTGCCAGGCACAGGTTTTCCAGCACGGTCATGTGCGGGAACAGGTTGAAGTGCTGGAACACCATGCCGACTTCGCGGCGGTAGGCGTTGATGTCGGTTTTCGGGTCGGCCAGTTGCAAGCCGTCGATGGCCACATGGCCTTGGTCGAAATGCTCCAGGCCGTTGAGGCAGCGCAGGAACGTCGACTTGCCCGAGCCCGACGGGCCGAGCACTACCACCACTTCGCCTTTGGCGACCTGGGTGGTGACGTTATCCACAGCCCGTACCACCTGGCCGCGGGTGTCGAAGACTTTCAGCAGGTCACGGACTTCAATCACTTTGCGCAAGCCTCCGCTCAAGCCGGCTGGCAATGTGCGACAGCGGCAGGTTGATCAGCAGGTACAGGCCTGCCACGCAGAACCAGATCTCGAAGGTCGAGAACGAGGTGGTGATGGCCTCGCGGCCGCTCTTGGTCAGTTCGGTGATGGCGATCACCGACACCAGCGAAGTGTCCTTGACCAGGCTGATGAACTGGCCGGCCAACGGCGGCAGCACGCGCTTGAATGCCTGCGGCAGGATTACGTGACGCATCGACTGGCCAGCGTTCAGGCCCAGCGAGCGAGCCGCTTCGTTCTGGCCCTTGGCGATCGACTGCACACCGGCCCGGACGATTTCCGCCACGTAGGCGCCAGTGAACAGCGCCAGCGCCGCCACCCCGGCGAACTCGCGGGACAGGTTGAGCACGGTGCCAATGAAGAAGTAGAAGATGAAGATCTGCACCAGCAGCGGCGTGCCGCGCACCAGCTCCACATAAACGGTCGACAGGTCGCGCAAGGTGGGGTTGTTCGACAACCGGCACAAGCCGGCGAACAGGCCGATTACCAGGCCCAGTGCCCCGGACACCACCGAAATCCACAAGGTGGTCCATAGGCCCCAGGCCAGCGGGCCTGCTGCCCAATGCCGGGTGACGCCAATCTGGTCGCCTTCGGCAACATCGTCGCCACGGCTCAGTTGCAGGCTGTCCTTGGCCACATCGAGTACTTGCTCGGCACCGCTTTCGTCTTTCAGCGTGACACGGGCGTTATCGCCGGAGATGACGATTTCCTGCACGGTACCGTAGCCGGCAGCGCGCTGTGTTTCTTCGGCCTTGTAGGCAAAGTACTGCGGTACGCGGTTCCAGCGCCACTCGTAGGAAATCATCGAGGTGGCCATGTACAGGCTGAACGCCAGGCCCACCAGGACCAGGGCGGTCAGCCCATGCCAGGGCCACTGGGCTTTCTTGTGTTTGATCACGTGGGGTACTTCCGTAAATGCGAACGCGCAGGGTTTGCCTGCGCGTCGGGGTCATAAAGCCGGGCTTGTGGCCTGGGCCTTATTCCATTTCCTTCAGCCAGTCCTTGTTCTTGAACCACTTGTCGTGAATACGATCGTAGGTCCCGTCATGCTTGATCTGGTGCAGGAAGTTGTTGATGAAGTTGATGCTGTCGTAGTCGCCTTTCTTCAGGCCGAAGGCCAGCGGCTCGTAGGTGAAGGGTTCTTCGAGGAACAGCAGCTTGCCGGCACCGGCCTTGTCCACCGCCACCACGTTGTACGGCGCGTCGTAGACGAAGGCGTCAGCCTTGCCGTTGACCACGTCCATCACCGCTTCCTGCTCGTTGTCATAGCCGTGGTACTTGGCTTTGCTGATCAGCTTCTTGGAAACCATTTCGCCGGTGGTGCCGAGCTTGGAGGTCAGGCGGTACTTTTCGTTGTTCAGGTCCTTGTACGACTTGATCTCGCCAGCCAGTTCCTTGCGGATCAGCAGGGTCTGGCCAACCACGATGAAGGGCTCGCTGAAGTTCAGGCGCAGGTTACGTTCCTGGGTCAGGGTCATGCCGCTGCCGATCATGTCGAACTTGTCGGTCAGCAGGGCTGGGATGATGCCGTCATAGGCAGTGGAAACGGCCTCGAACTTGACGCCCATCGACTTGGCCATGGCCTTGAGGATATCGACTTCGAAGCCGATGATCTCGCCACGTTTGTTGGTCATCTGGAACGGCATGTAGGTTGGGTCCATACCCACCCGCAGGGTGCCGCGCTTGACCGCGTCATCGATAGCGCCCGCCTGTGCCGCCGTCACAGCGACCAGGGCGGTAACACCGACCAGCAGTCGCGAAAGGTATTTCTTGATCATCACCAAGTCCCCTAGCAAGAAAAGTAGCGAATCTTATTGTTGGCACGGCCGTACCGGCCAATGCGTTATATCGGAGTGGGATGCTAACGCATGGCGGCCCGGGGACCTAGAGCTGGGGGGGACTTTGTTGGCCAAAATCGGCCTGGGGCCCTAAAAGCTTCGCGGGCACGCCCGCTCCCACAGGGTACTTCACAACCCTTGTGGGAGCGGGCGTGCCCGCGAAGAGGCCCGGTCAGGCGCCGACGAGTGCCGGATGGCCTTCATTCTCCGGATGCAGCGGCAACAGCGGCGAATGCGGGTCGTTCTTGATCGACGCACGCCACACATCGATCCACGCAGCGTTGTGCTCGGCCCACACTTGCTCGTGCAGGCGGGTCAACGCCACCGGGTCGCTGAGCAGGGCCAGGCGGGTATTGAGGTCCAGCCCTTTCGGCCCGACCTCGATCGCCTTGGCCACGCGCTCGGCACGCAGCGCCTCGATCGGCGCCGCCTGGCCATGGCGGGCAGTGGCCATGGCGCAGGCCAGGGCGTTCTGCCGCGGGTCGACCACGGCCCGCACGAAGCCATCATGCAGGGCATGCCAGCGATTTTCGTGGGTGTACTGGTCGGTAGCCAGCAGCTCTTGCGGGGTGGCGTATTCCTCGGGAATGAGGAACAGCTTCTCGTCCTTGGCTGCCAGGCCCAGGCGCGTGCGGCTGGAAATCACCGAAACCGGGATCGACAGCACCAGCGAACCCACGATCGGCGCCAGCCACCACAGGAAGCTCGGGTTCAGCCACGCCACCAACCCGGCCCAGGCAAAGCCCAGCAAGGTCTGCGGGCCATGGCGGCGTACCGCCTCGCCCCACGGGGTGGAGTCGTCGTCACGCTGCGGCGAGTTCCAGGTTGCAGCCCAGCCGAGGAACGCGGCCAGCACGAAGCGGGTGTGGAAGATCATGCGCACCGGTGCCAACAGCATGGAGAACAGCATCTCCATCAGCATCGACAGGGTGACCTTGATCCGCCCGCCGAACTCGACCGCGCCCTTGGCCCAGATCAGGATGACGCTGAGCAGTTTGGGCAGGAACAGCAGCACGATGGTGGTGGAGAACAGCGCCACGGCCTTTTCCGGGTGCCACTGCGGCCACAGTGGGTAAAGCTGGTACGGCTCGATGAAGTACTGCGGCTCCATCAGCGTGTTGGTCGCCAGCAGTGCGGTCGACAACACCAGGAACAGGAACCACAACGGCGCCGACAGGTACGACATCACCCCGGTAAGGAACACCGCGCGGTGCACCGGGTGCATGCCCTTGACCAGGAACAGGCGGAAGTTCATCAGGTTGCCGTGGCACCAGCGGCGGTCGCGCTTGAGCTCGTCGAGCAGGTTCGGCGGCAGTTCTTCGTAGCTACCCGGCAGGTCGTAGGCGATCCACACGCCCCAGCCGGCGCGGCGCATCAGCGCGGCTTCGACGAAGTCGTGGGAAAGGATCGCACCGGCGAACGCGCCCTTGCCCGGCAACGGCGCCAGGGCGCAGTGCTCGATGAACGGCTTCATGCGGATGATTGCGTTGTGGCCCCAGTAGTGCGACTCGCCCAGCTGCCAGAAGTGCAGGCCGGCGGTGAACAGCGGGCCGTACACGCGGGTGGCGAACTGCTGCATGCGCGCATACAGGGTGTCCATGCCCGAGGCTTTCGGCCCGGTCTGGATGATGCCGGCGTCCGGGTTGGCCTCCATCAGGCGCACCAGGCTGCTCAGGCACTCGCCGCTCATGACGCTGTCGGCGTCGAGCACGACCATGTACTTGTACTCGCCACCCCAGCGACGGCAGAAGTCGTCGAGGTTGCCGCTCTTGCGCTTCACCCGGCGCCGACGGCGGCGGTAGAAGATGCGGCCGAAGCCTTTGGTCTCGCGGCACACGTCCAGCCAGGCCTGTTGCTCGGCCACGGCGATGTCGGTGTCGTTGGTGTCGCTGAGCACGAAGAAGTCGAAGCGGTCGAGGTTGCCGCTGGCGGCCACCGACTCGAACGTCGCGCGCAGGCCGGCGAACACCCGCGGCACATCTTCGTTGCAGATTGGCATCACCAGCGCGGTACGCGCCTCGGGCGCAATCGGCTCATTGCCGGCACTGCTGCCGGAAATCTTGTATTTGTCGCGCCCGGTAAGCAGCTCGAGGAAGCCCATCAGCGCGGTCCAGAAGCCCGCCGACACCCAGCAGAACAGGATGCCGAAGAGGATCAGGATGGACGTCTGCAAGGCATACGGCCACACCTGCACAACCGTGTCCCACAACGACTGGCTGAGAATTTCGTCGAGGTCGACGAACGACCAACCCTGGTACGGCAGGATGCCCTTCATGTACCAGCCAGCGACAATGGTCTGTCCGATCATCAGGGCCAGCAGGATGTAACGTCGGATCGAGCCGACCGTGCGCCAGCGTGCCGGCGGCAGCTCACGCTTGGGCGGCTGCGGGGCATTGGTGCGGCCAGTCATGCGCCGCCACATGCGGATCAGCACGTTGGTGCGCCATGGCTCTGGCACCACTTTGGTGCGTTTGATTGGCGGGGCGATCTTCAGGCACAGCCGGCCGCTGCCGTCGACGCCAAGCATTTCGGCATCTTCCAGCTCGGCGGCGCTGCCCACGGTCAGGCGCGGGCCCACCGAGGCCTGCACGGCCTCGGCAGGGTTGGCGGCCGGGTTGGCCGCCAGGCGTTGGTGCAGCTCACTGAACGAGGTGCAACTGGCGAGTTCCGCCCGTTGCTCGTCGCTCAGTGGTAAGTGAGCCAGGTACTCGCCAAGCGATACTGGCCTTGCGTTTGAGTTACTCATCGGCAGGCAACTGATAGCTCCAGGTCTCGGTCAGCACCTTTTCGGTGGTGGCCGGGGTCCCGTTGGTGGGCGCCGCATCGGCGGCAGGTTGTTCGGCCTTGGCCGGTTGCTCAGCCTTCACGGCTTTGTCGGCCTTGGCATGCTTGGCTGCGGCCTTGTCCTGCTTGGCGTCCTGGGCAGGCTTGGCGGGTTCGGCCGGCACGTCACGCACCAATGCGGCACGCATTTCGGTCGATTTGTTGGCTTCCTTGACCTTCAGCCGCAGGGTCAGGCGCCAGCCCTTGGTCTCTGGGTTATAGCGCAGATTGTTCTCGACCACCTCGGCGTTGTCGCCCACGCTGATCTGGCTACGCACGGCGGCGTCTTCAGGCAAGGCGGCCAGGGCCGGGCCGGCGAAATCGACCAGGAAGGCCACGCTGCCATCAGGCTGGCGGATCAGGTTGGACTGCTTGACATCACCGGTGGAACGCAGGGTCTGCTTGACCCAGCCCAGCTCGGCGGCCTGGAACTTCTGCTCGTCGATGGTCCAGTGCAGGCGGTAGGCGTACTCGAACGGCTTGCCTGGCTCCGGCAGCTTCTCTGGGCTCCAGAACGCAACGATGTTGTCGTTGGTTTCATCGGCGGTCGGAATCTCGACCAGATCGACGGTGCCCTTGCCCCAGTCACCCTTCGGCTCGATCCAGGCGCTTGGGCGCTTCTGGTAGTTGTCGTCGAGGTCTTCGTAGTCGCTGAAGGCACGCTGACGCTGCATCAGGCCGAAACCACGCGGGTTCTCGACGCTGAAGTTGCTCACGGCCAGGTGTTTCGGGTTGTTCAGTGGGCGCCAGATCCATTCGCCGTTACCGGCATGGATCGACAGGCCTTCGGAATCATGCAGGGCCGGGCGGTAGTTGAGCACCTTGGACGGCTGGTTGGGGCCGAACAGGTACATGCTGGTCAGCGGCGCAATGCCCAGGCGGCTGACGTGGTCACGCAGGAACACGCGCGACTGCACGTCGACCACGGTGTCGTTGCCCGGGCGCAGGGTCAGCTTGTAGGCGCCGGTGGAACGCGGCGAGTCCAGCAGGGCGTAGATCACCAGGTGCTTGTCGGCCGGCTTGGGTTTTTCCACCCAGAACTCGGTGAAGCGCGGGAATTCCTCGCCCGACGGCAGTGCGGTGTCAATGGCCAGGCCACGGGCCGACAGGCCATATACATGGCCCTTGCCGACCACGCGGAAATAGCTGGCGCCAAGCAGGGTCATGATCTCGTCCTGCTTGTCGGCCTTGTTGATCGGGTACATCACGCGGAAACCGGCGTAACCCAGGTTCTTGGTGGTTTCCGGGTCGTGTGGCACGTCACCGAACTCGAAGCGGTTCGGGTCGTACTTGATTTCCTCGACCTTGGTGGCGGTGACCTCGTTGATTTTCACCGGGGTGTCGAAGTGCATGCCCTGGTGATAGAACGACAGTTTGAACGGGGTCTTGTCCTTGGCCCACTCAGCCTTTTCCTGCAGGAATTGGATTTTCTGGTAGTCCGCGAACTTCATGTCGCGGAACACCGCCGGCAGGTTGCTTTTTGGTGCGTCGTACTTCTGGCCGGCCAGATCCTTTGCCTTGGCTGCAACATCGTCAAGATTGAATGCCCACAGCTGGCCCGCGCTCATCAGGCCGACCAGTGCCACACTGGCCATCAGGGCCTTGCGCAGCCCGGTGCCGGGGATTCTTGATGCTTTTTGGGGACTAACAATCACGAGCAACCCTCGCCGAAAACAGATCATGAAACCAACGGCCAGCGACAAATGCCGGGTTGGCGAGCACTGTTCGGACCCCGTGAGGGCGTAATGATTCCCCAAACGGATCCAGACAATGCTCGAGTCAGAGTGAAACGAACCTGCGAACGCAGGTCCATGCAGCGCGCGATTATCCAGCAGGTCGCGTGACAACGCATCAGGCTGGAACAACTATTTATCGTACAAAACCCCTTGTTTTCCTATAAACAAAGGGTTTTTCGACCTCATATTTGTAACATAAATGTCACTGGGCCATCATTGACCAGGTGCACCTGCATGTCCGCGCCGAATTGCCCGCTCGCCACATCGGCATGATGGCCCTTCGCCTGCTGCAAAAGATAGTCGAACAATTCGGCCCCGAGGGCCGGTGGCGCTGCCGTCGAGAAGCTCGGGCGCATGCCGTTGCGGGTGTCGGCGGCCAAGGTGAACTGCGACACCAGCAGCAACCCGCCGCCGACATCCTTGAGCGACAGGTTCATCTTGCCCTGTTCGTCGCTGAACACCCGGTAGTTCAACAGCTTGTGCAACAGCTTATCGGCCTGTTCGCGGGAATCTTCAGGCTCGACCGCCACCAGCACCAGCAAACCGTGGTCGATGGCGCCGACCACCTCCCCCGCCACTTCAACCCGCGCACCGCGCACTCGCTGCAGCAGGCCCTTCATGCTTCTTCCAGCGGCAGGTCGAGCAGGCGCCGGGCCATCTGGTCGGCGGCACGCACCAAGGCATCGGTGATACCCGGCTCGGAGGCCGCGTGGCCGGCGTCGCGGATAACCTTCAGTTCGCTGTTCGGCCAAGCCTGGTGCAGTGCCCAGGCATTCTCCAGCGGGCAGATCACGTCGTAGCGACCGTGCACGATCACCGCTGGCAGGTGGGCGATTTTCGGCAGGTCGCGGATCAGCTGGTCTGGCTCGAGGAAGGCGTTGTTCATGAAGTAGTGGCATTCGATGCGGGCAATCGACAGTGCCCGCTGCGGCTCGGAGAAGCGATCGACCACCAGCGGGTTCGGGCGCAGGGTTGCAGTACGACCCTCCCAGGTAGACCAGGCCTTGGCGGCGTGCATCTGGGCAATCTGGTCGTTGCCGGTAAGGCGCTTGTGGAAGGCCGCCACCAGGTCGCCCCGCTCTTCAGGCGGAATTGGCGCAATGTAGTCCTGCCAGTAGTCGGGGAACAGGCGGCTGGCGCCCTCCTGGTAGAACCATTGGATTTCCTGGGGGCGGCACAGGAAGATGCCGCGCAGGATCAGGCCGTGCACGCGCTCGGGGTGGGTCTGGGCGTAGGCCAGGGCCAGGGTGGAGCCCCACGACCCGCCAAACAGTACCCATTTCTCGATACCCAGGTGCTCGCGAATGCGCTCCAGGTCCTCGACCAGGTGCCAGGTGGTGTTGTTCTCCAGGCTCGCGTGCGGCGTGGAGCGGCCACAGCCGCGCTGGTCGAAGGTGATGATTCGATAAAGGTTAGGGTCGAAGTAGCAACGGCTCTGGGCGTCGCAACCGGCGCCCGGGCCACCGTGGATGAACACCACCGGCAAACCTTCAGGCGAGCCGCTTTCGTCTACATACAGCACATGCGGCGCTTCCACGGCCAGATCGTGCCGGGCGTAGGGTTTGATCTGCGGGTAGAGGGTCTGCATTGCGCACTCCGTGTGAGGATTATTCGGCCGTGGGCCATCATAAACCTGAATTGCGCCAAGAGCATCACGGCCAAGCTTGCGAAATGGTTTGAAGCGGCGTGCCAGGTTGGCAGGCGCTTCGCGCACCCTGTGGGAGCGGGCGCGCCCGCGAAGAATCCAACGCGGTGCATGGCACCGGCTACGCCGGTGTTCGCGGGTGAACCCGCCCCCACAAGGGCCTCGTCAACGTGCAGCAATTGAGTAAGCCGGGTGGTGGATCTACCGCCCGTAGCGCTCCCGCCCCCACGCCAGGCAAGCCTGCAACAAGCGCTGCAGCACTTGCTGGGTTGGCTGCGCCAGGTCTTCGCGGTAGGCGAACGGCTCGGTTTCTTCCATGTAGGTGCTCTGCGCCAACTCCAGCTGCACGGCATGGATGTGCTTGGCCGGGTCGCCGTAATGGCGGGTGATATGCCCGCCCTTGAAGCGGCCGTTTAGCACATGGCTGTAGTCCTGGGCTTCGGCACAGACACCTTGCAGCCGCTCGGCCAGTGCCGGATCGCAACTGGCGCCATTGAAGGTACCCAGGTTGAAGTCCGGCAGCTTGCCGTCGAACAGGTGCGGGATCAGCGATCGGATCGAATGGGCATCCCACAGCAGCGCGTAGCCGTACTGCTCACGCAAGCGGTCCAGCTCGTTGCGGATGGTGTCGTGATAGGGGCGCCAGATCTGCTCCAGGTACTGCTTGCGTTGCTCGCTGGTCGGTTCCAGGCCTGCCTTGAACAGCGGCTCGCCTTCGAACAGCGTGGCCGGGTACAGGCCGGTGGTGGCGCCGGCGTACAGCGGCTTGTCGTCATCCGGGCGGTTCAGGTCGATGACGAAGCGCGAATACTCCGCCGCCACCACGCTGGCACCCATGTCGCGGGCAAAGTCGTACAGTTGGGGAATATGCCAGTCGGTGTCCGGCAGGCTGCGCGCCTGGTCGACCAGGCCGTCGCGCACGGCGTCGCTCAAGCGCAGGCCGGCATGCGGCATGCTGATCAGCAGCGGCAGGCGGCCTTGGTGAAAACTCAGTACCTTGTCCATCGTGCCTCGCTCAGTTGGATATTTCATGGCCCTTGCGCACCACGCGCTTGGGCAGGTCGCCGCCCAGCCAGTAGGCCAGGTCGGCGGGGCGTTCGATTTGCCAGGCGACGAAGTCGGCAACCTTGCCTACTTCCAGCGAGCCATGGCTTTCGCCCAGGCCCAACGCCGTGGCAGCGTGCACCGTGACGCCGGCCAAGGCTTCTTCCGGGGTCATGCGGAAGCAGGTGCAGCCCATGTTCAGCATCAGCCGCAGCGACAGCCCTGGCGAGGTGCCGGGGTTGAGGTCGCTGGCCAGGGCAATCTTCACGCCGTGGCGGCGTAAAACGTCCATCGGCGGCAGCTGGGTTTCGCGCAGGAAGTAGAACGCGCCCGGCAGCAGTACGGCGACAGTGCCGGCTGCAGCCATGGCGATGGCGTCTTCCTCAGTCATGAACTCCAGGTGGTCGGCCGACAGCGCCTGGTAGCGCGCCGCCAGGCTGGAGCCGTGCAGCGACGACAGCTGTTCGGCATGCAGCTTGACCGGCAGGCCCAGCTCGCGCGCCTTGATGAACAGCCGCTCGACCTGGGCCGGGGAGAACGCCAGGTGTTCGCAGAAGGCATCCACCGCATCCACCAGGCCTTCAGCGGCCAGGGCCGGCAGCATTTCGTCGCAGATGTGCGCGATGTAGTCGTCGGCGCGGCCGGCGTACTCCGGCGGCAACGCGTGCGCAGCCAGGCAGGTGGCACGCACCGCCAGCGGCAGTTCGTCGGCCAGGCGCCGGGCCACGCGCAGCATCTTACGCTCGTTGGCCAAGTCCAGGCCGTAGCCGGACTTGACCTCGATGGTAGTCACGCCGTCGCGCATCAAAGCCTGAACCCGCTGGCGAGCACTGGCGAACAGTTCGTCCTCGCTGGCCGCACGGGTGGCCCGCACAGTGCTGGCGATGCCACCGCCCTGCGCAGCGATTTCGGCATAGCTCACGCCCTGCAGGCGCTGCTCGAATTCGCCACTGCGGTTACCACCGAACACTGCGTGGGTGTGGCAGTCGATCAGCCCCGGGGTAACCCAGGCGCCGCCCAGGTCCACCGTGCGCTCGGCCGCGACCGGCGCCAGCTCGGCACGTGGGCCGATCCACTCGATCAACCCGGCGTTGGTGACGATGGCCGCATCCTCGATGGCCGAGTAGCTGCCCTCGGCCATGGTTGCCACATGGCAGTGCTGCCAGACAGTTCTCATGCACAATCTCCTTTTACTAGCGGTGCAACTCGGCAGGCTCTGCTACCGGCTGGGCCTGCCCTGCGCGCGGCTTGCACCACAGCAGGTAGGACGCCACCAGGAACACCACCCAGACCACGCCGACGATCAACGCCGCCTGGGTATCCGGGAAGTAACCGAGCACGCCAAAGATGAACACCATGAACGCAATGGCCATGGCCGGGCCATACGGCCAGAACGGTACCGGGAACTGCAGCTGGGCCACTTCCTCACGGCTCATGCTGCGGCGCATGGCCACCTGGGTGACCAGGATCATCAGCCACACCCACACGGTGGCGAAGGTGGCGATCGAGGCGATCAGCAGGAACACGTTCTCCGGGATCAGGTAGTTGAGCAGCACGCCGATCAGCAGCGCGGCGCCCATCACCACCACGGTCATCCATGGCACGCCGTGCTTGGACAGCTTGCTGAAACCGCGCGGGGCGTGGCCTTGATGGGCCAGGCCGTACATCATGCGGCCTGCGCCGAAGATGTCGCTGTTGATGGCGGAGATCGCAGCAGAAATAACCACCACGTTCAGCACGGCGGCGGCAGAGCCAATACCCAGGTTGCTGAAGATCTGCACGAACGGGCTACCTTGGCTACCGATTTGCGGCCATGGGTACAGGCACATCAGCACGAACAGCGTCAGCACATAGAACAGCAGGATGCGCAGTGGAACGGCGTTGATCGCCTTGGGGATGACCCGCTGTGGGTCCTTGGCCTCACCGGCGGTGACGCCGATGATCTCGATGCCGCCGAAGGCAAACATCACCACGGCAAAGGATGCGATCAGGCCACCCACGCCGTTAGGCATGAAGCCACCGTGGTCGAACAGGTTGCTCATACCCACGGCATGCCCGGTACCCACCTGGCTGAAGCCGAAGGCCATGATGCCGAGGCCGGCCAGGATCATCGCCACGATGGCGCCGACCTTGAGCAGCGACAGCCAGAATTCCATTTCGCCAAACACCTTGACGTTGCACAGGTTGAGGCCACCGATAAGGAACACGATGCCCAGCACCCAGATCCAGCGGGCTACCTCCGGGAACCAGAAGCCCATGTAGATACCGAAGGCGGTGACGTCGGCGATGGCGACGATGACCATCTCGAAGGCGTAGGTCCAGCCGAGGATGAAGCCGGCCATGGGGCCGAGGTAGGTAGTGGCGTAGTGGCCGAAGGAACCGGCCACCGGGTTGTGCACGGCCATTTCACCGAGGGCGCGCATGACCATGAACACGGCGGCGCCGCCGATCAGGTAAGCCAGCAGCACGGCGGGGCCGGCCATCTGGATGGCGGAAGCGGAGCCGTAGAACAGGCCGGTGCCGATGGCGGAACCGAGAGCCATGAAACGGATGTGGCGGGCACTTAGCCCGCGCTTGAGACCTTGAGCTTGTTGCATGTCACGTCCTTAAATTGTTTTTGTGGTCGTGAGGTCGAGGGGGGCTGCCTAGCCCAATCGCCGGCAAGCCAGCTCCCACAGGAATGGTGTTTCACACCTCCGTCGGGGGGAGCCGGCTTGCCGGCGATGGGCCGCATGGCGGCCCCAGGGGCATTACAGGCTTGGCAGCACACCCGCCGGCAGCAGGCCGGTCAGGCTACCTTTGGCCAACAGTTCCACGGCCTTTTCGATGTCCGGCGCGAAGAAACGGTCACGGTCGTAGTGCGGTACTTCGCTGCGCAGCGCCTGGCGCGCCTTCTCCAGCTTGGCCGACGTTTTCAGGCCTTTGCGCAGGTCCAGGCCCTGGCAGGCACCCAGCCATTCGATGGCCAGCACGCCACGGGTGTTCTCGGCCATTTCCCACAAGCGCTTGCCGGCAGCCGGCGCCATCGACACGTGGTCTTCCTGGTTGGCCGAAGTTGGCAGGCTGTCGACGCTGTGCGGGTGCGACAGGGCCTTGTTCTCGCTGGCCAGGGCAGCAGCGGTGACCTGGGCGATCATGAAGCCGGAGTTGACCCCGCCGTTTTCCACCAGGAACGGCGGCAGCTGGGACATGTGCTTGTCCATCATCAGCGAGATGCGGCGCTCGCTCAGCGAACCGATTTCGGCGATGGCCAGGGCGATGTTGTCGGCGGCCATGGCCACTGGCTCGGCGTGGAAGTTGCCACCGGAAATCACGTCACCTTCGGCAGCGAATACCAGCGGGTTGTCCGATACGGCGTTGGCTTCGATGCCCAGTACCTCGGCAGCCTGACGCAGCTGGGTCAGGCAGGCGCCCATGACCTGTGGCTGGCAGCGCAGGGAGTACGGGTCCTGGACCTTGTCGCAGTTCTTGTGCGACAGCGACACTTCGCTGGCATCGCCCAGCAAGTCACGGAAGCAGGCAGCGGTGTCGATCTGGCCGCGCTGGCCACGTACCGCATGCACGCGGGCGTCAAACGGCGAACGCGAGCCCAGCGCGGCTTCGACGGTCAGGCCACCACAGGCAATGGCGGCAGCGTAAAGGTCTTCGGCCTGGAACAGACCGCGCAGGGCGTAGGCCGTGGACGCCTGGGTACCGTTGAGCAGGGCCAGGCCTTCTTTGGCGGCCAGGGTCAGAGGCTCGAGGCCGGCAATCGCCAGCGCTTCGGTGGCCGGCAGCCATTGGCCTTTGTAACGGGCCTTGCTTTCACCCAGCAGTACCAGCGACATGTGCGCCAGTGGCGCGAGGTCGCCCGATGCGCCGACCGAGCCCTTGAGCGGAATGTGCGGGTAAACCTCGGCGTTGACCAGGGCAGTCAGGGCATCGATCACTTTACGGCGGATGCCGGAGAAGCCGCGGCTGAGGCTGTTGATCTTGAGCACCATGATCAGGCGCACCAGGTCGTCATCCAGCGGCGCGCCAACACCGGCGGCGTGGGAAAGCACCAGCGAGCGCTGCAGGTTTTCCAGGTCGTGGCTGGCGATGCGGGTCGAGGCCAGCAGGCCGAAACCAGTGTTGATGCCATAGGCAGTGCGGTCTTCGGCAAGGATCTGCTCGACGCAGGCAACGCTGTCGTTGATCGGCTGGTCGGCGCTGGCATCCAGCTGCAGGCGCACAGGCGCGGCGTGGATCGCGCGCAGCTGGGCCAGGGTCAGGGTGCCGGGCTTGAGGGTGAGTTCGGTCACGTTACTACTCCAATCGCGTGGAGCCGCAGGCCCGTTGTGGGGTGCCTGCGTGCTCCTTCTTGTTGTTCAGTATCACCCCTTGTGGGGTGCGATCCAAAGCGTGGCGATCAGCCAGTGATCATCGGCAGGTCCAGGCCCTGCTCCTTGGCGCAGTCGATGGCGATGTCGTAACCGGCATCGGCGTGGCGCATTACGCCAGTCCCTGGGTCGTTGGTCAGTACGCGGGCGATACGCGCGGCGGCTTCATCAGTACCGTCGCAGACGATGACCATGCCCGAGTGCTGGGAGAAGCCCATGCCTACGCCACCACCGTGGTGCAGCGATACCCAGGTGGCGCCGCCAGCGGTGTTGAGCAAGGCGTTGAGCAGCGGCCAGTCGGAAACAGCGTCCGAGCCATCACGCATGGCTTCGGTTTCACGGTTAGGGCTGGACACCGAGCCGGAGTCCAGGTGGTCACGGCCGATCACGATCGGTGCCGACAGCTCACCACTGCGAACCATTTCGTTGAACGCCAGGCCCAGCTTGGCGCGCAGGCCCAGGCCAACCCAGCAGATACGTGCTGGCAGGCCCTGGAAGCTGATGCGCTCGCGGGCCATGTCCAGCCAGCGGTGCAGGTGGGCATCGTCAGGGATCAGTTCCTTGACCTTGGCGTCGGTCTTGTAGATGTCTTCTGCATCACCGGACAGCGCCGCCCAGCGGAACGGGCCGATGCCGCGGCAGAACAGCGGGCGGATATAGGCAGGGACGAAGCCCGGGAAGTCGAAGGCGTTGGCCACGCCCTCTTCCTTGGCCATCTGGCGGATGTTGTTGCCGTAGTCGAAGGTCGGCACGCCCTGCTTCTGGAAGTCGAGCATGGCTTGAACGTGCACGGCCATCGACTGCTTGGCGGCCTTGACCACTGCAGCCGGCTCGGTCTGCGCACGGTCGCGGTACTGTTCCCAGGTCCAGCCGGCTGGCAGGTAGCCGTTCAGTGGGTCATGGGCGCTGGTCTGGTCGGTGACCATGTCCGGGCGCACGCCACGCTTGACCAGCTCTGGCAGGATTTCGGCGGCGTTGCCGTGCAGGGCGATGGAAATGGCCTTGCCTTCGGCGGTGTACTTGGCGATGCGTGCCAGGGCGTCGTCGAGGTCAGTGGCCTGTTCGTCGACATAGCGGGTTTCCAGGCGGAAGTCGATGCGGCTCTGCTGGCATTCGATGTTCAGCGAGCAGGCGCCGGCCAGGGTTGCGGCCAGTGGCTGGGCGCCGCCCATGCCGCCCAGGCCGGCGGTGAGTACCCACTTGCCTTTGAGGCTGCCGCCGTAGTGCTGGCGACCAGCTTCGACGAAGGTTTCATAGGTGCCCTGGACGATGCCCTGGCTGCCGATGTAGATCCAGCTGCCGGCGGTCATCTGGCCGTACATGGCCAGGCCCTTGGCGTCCAGTTCGTTGAAGTGCTCCCAGTTGGCCCAGTGTGGTACCAGGTTGGAGTTGGCGATCAGTACGCGCGGGGCGTTGCTGTGGGTCTTGAACACGCCGACCGGCTTGCCCGACTGCACCAGCAGGGTTTCGTCGTCTTCCAGGCGGGTCAGGGTTTCGACGATCTTGTCGTAGCAGGCCCAGTTACGTGCAGCGCGGCCGATACCGCCGTACACCACCAGTTCTTTCGGGTTTTCCGCGACCTGCGGGTCGAGGTTGTTCATCAGCATGCGCAGTGGCGCTTCGGTCAGCCAGCTTTTGGCGGTCAGCTTGTTGCCACGTGGGGCACGGATTTCAACGTCACGGTATTTGTTGTTGTCGGTCACGGGAAAGGTCCTCTGCGGTCGTCCGCGGGCGGGTATGTCGTGGTCAATATACAAACACACCTTTACTTGTATGTACAAGCATGGACAACCAAAATATTTGGACTGATCCGCTGAGCGGTTGAAAAAGCCGGGGCCGCTTTGCGGCCCTTTTGCGACACAAGGCCGCTCCCACAGGGGACCGCGTCAGCCAAGGCATACGCGGTCGCTGTGGGAGCGGCCTTGTGTCGTGAAAGGGCTGCGCAGCAGCCCCGGCTACCTCAACGTGAAATGAGTTCGATCAGGCAGCACCGCCCCTGCACATCCAGCCCCAGCAACTCATCGTTGCCCTCCAGCCGCAGGCAGTCGTACAAGCCCAGCCGCTGCGTCTCACGCCCGGCAATAGCCACCTCGACCTGATTGCTGGCAGCAAACAGCAGCACGGTCGACGCCGAGCTATACACACGGTTGGTACCATCCAGCCATTGCAACCGCGCTCGATAACGCTGCGGCGCATAGATCAGGTTGAAATCGCGAATCGCCCCGCCCAACAGTTTGCAGCTGACCTGGCTTTCGCCGCTGAAGGCAAAGGCATCGAACGGCAGCAACGGTCGGCTGGCCTGACCGTCGACCAGCAGGCGCATGCCGTCGCCCTGTAGCACGGTGATGATCCGCTGGTAGCCGGCGAAGGTGGAAAAGCCGCCTGACTCCTCGATATCGGCAATCGACAGGCGCCAGCCAAAGCCGTCCAGGCCCTCGCCATTGTCGCGGGTAATTTCTTCGGTGAAACCGCCACCGTTCTTCCACGGCATGCGCGGGTAGTCCTGCGCACGCAACAACTGCTGCTGACTCATTTACTGAAGCGTCCTTCGAGGCGATGACGGGAACCGGGGTGGATCAACCGCGCGGCAGTAACCGGCTGGCGGCCGGACCAGGTGCGACGGCGGATCAACAGGCATGGTTCACCCCGCTCGATCTGCAGCAGGCTGCATTCATCCGGCTCGGCCAGGATCGCTTCGACCACGTGCTCGCCCTCGGTCAGCGGTGCCACCTGAGACAGGTAGGCGTAAGGCGTCTGCCGGGTAAAGTCCTGCTTGAGGTAGTCGGGGGCAATCGCCGCATTGACGTAGCGGTCCTCGATCTGCACCGGCACGCCATTCTCGAAATGCACGATCAGCGAGTGGAACACCCGCTGGCCTTCACGCATGTCCAGGGCCAAGGCCCGTTCGGAACCGGCGGCTTCCTCGGTAAGGGTAATCACCTGGCAGCTATGCTGGTGGCCGCGCGCGGCAATTTCGTCGGCAATGTTGTTGACCTCGAACAGCGCCGAACGGCCCTTGGGCTCGGCCACGAAGGTACCCACCCCTTGCATGCGCACCAGCAGACCTTCGGCGGTGAGTTCGCGCAGGGCGCGGTTGATCGTCATGCGGCTGAAGCCCAGCTCGTTGACCAGCTCGCTCTCCGAGGGTACCCGGTGATGCGGCGGCCAGCTGCCGTTGTCGATCTGCTGGATGATCATCTGTTTGACCCGGGCGTACAGCGGCGCCGGGCCCTCGCCCATCTGGGCAACCAGCGCGGAGACAGGAGGTGTCGGCACGGCGTTGGATCCTTGTGCAAATGGAATGAGCGGTAGCTTGCCGCAGTTTACCCGGCAGGCAAACGGCTGTATATGTATATACAAGTTAACAATAACAGGATTTGCACCGATGTCCGCCTATTTCGCCGAACGCGCCCTGCTACCCACGGGCTGGGCCAGCCATGTCCGCATCGAGGTCGCCAGCGATGGCCATGTGGCCCGCATCGAGCCGGGCGCTTCGGCCGAAGGCGCCGAGCGCCTGGCCGGCCCGCTGCTGCCCGGCATGCCCAACCTGCACTCGCATGCCTTCCAGCGCGCCATGGCGGGCCTGGCAGAAGTCGCCGGCAACCCCAATGACAGCTTCTGGACCTGGCGCGACCTGATGTATCGCCTGGTCGGGCAAATCAGCCCCGAGCAGTTGCAGGTTATCGCCCGCCAGCTGTACATCGAGATGCTCAAGGCCGGCTACACCTCGGTGGCCGAGTTCCACTACGTGCACCACGACCAGGCTGGCAAGGCCTACGCCGACCCGGCCGAGCTGTCCCGGCGCATCAGCGCGGCTGCAGCCGACAGCGGCATTGGCCTGACCTTGCTGCCAGTGCTGTACAGCCATGCCGGGTTCGGCGGCCAGGCCCCGAATGACGGGCAGCGGCGCTTCATCAACTCCACCGAACAGTACCTGCAACTGCAAGCGCAACTTGCCCCGCTGCTGGCCGCCCAACCGGCGCAGCAACTGGGCCTGTGCTTCCACTCGCTGCGGGCAGTGACCCCGGGGCAGATCGCCGAGGTGCTGGCCGCCAGCAACAAGCAATGCCCAGTGCATATCCACATCGCCGAACAGCAGAAGGAAGTGGACGACTGCCTGGCCTGGAGCGGCCTGCGCCCGCTGCAATGGCTGTACGAGCATGTGCAGGTGGACCCGCGCTGGTGCCTGGTACATGCCACCCATGCCGAGCCGGATGAAGTCACTGCCATGGCCCGTAGTGGTGCAGTGGCCGGGTTGTGCCTGACCACCGAAGCCAACCTGGGCGACGGGATTTTCCCGGCGGTGGACTTCCTGGCGCAGGGTGGACGCATGGGCATTGGTTCGGACAGCCATGTGTCGCTGAGCGTGGTGGAAGAACTGCGCTGGCTGGAATATGGCCAACGGCTGCGTGACCAGCGGCGCAACCGCTTGTACCGCGGCGACCAGCCGATGGTCGGGCGCACGCTGTATGACGCTGCGCTGGCTGGCGGTGCGCAGGCATTGGGGCAAGCTGTCGGGGAGCTGGCCGTGGGTAAGCGTGCCGACTGGCTGGTGCTCGATGGGCAGGACCCTTATATCGCCATGGCCGATGGCGATGCCATTCTCAACCGCTGGCTGTTTGCCGGGGGGGATCGCCAGGTGCGTGATGTGATGGTCAATGGGCAGTGGGTGGTGCGCCAGGGGCGGCATGCACAGGAAGAGCAAAGCGCGCGGGCGTTTGCCGAGGTGTTGCGCCAGCTGTTGGGGTAAGTGTATTGGGGCTGCTTTGCAGCCCCAGAAATTCAGTGCATCTTGACGATCTGCTGGTCCGATGCGCGCCAGATCAGCCGGTTGGTGTCATAGCCCTGCTGCCGCGCCTTGGACATCAGGTTCTCGCGCTCCCAGGCCGGTAGCGTCGGGGTGCGCGACAGAATCCACAGGTGCTTGCGGTCAGGGCTACCGACCACCGCCGTGCGGTAGCGCTCATCCACATACAGGATCCAGTACTCGCCCCTGGCCACGCCTGGCACCAGCTTGGTGAACCAGTTATCGAACTCGATCCAGAGCTTGTCGGTGTGCCCCGGTTCCTGAATGCTCGCGTGGCCTTCGGCACGCAGCCATTCATCACCCATGGTACGGCAGCGGTTGAGCACGCCGAGGCTACCATCGAGCTTGAGGTTGTAGTGCGCCTCGGACTGCTCGCAACCGGTCTGGTAACGCATGGGCAGGCGCGCCAGCTCATACCATTTGCCCTGATAGCGCTTGAGGTCGATGTTGCCAGCGGTTTTCGGCGCCAGCGGGTCGTGCACGGAGCCTGCACAACCACCCAGCAACAACGCCAGGCAAACCCCCATCAGCACATACAGACGCCTCATTTGAGACCCTGCCCTGAATACATCAGCACCTTGTCAGCCGCGTACTGCACGCTGATGAAGCTCTTCTCGTCCCCCCAGGTACAGCTGCTCATGCCCAACGCGCCGGAGCACTCGGCAGGCGTGCCGAGCAACTGCTCGACCTCGGCCTTGTTCATACCGGCCTTGATCTTGGAATAGTTTTCCTGGTTGATCTTGCTGCAGGCAGTCAGGACGACGCACAGCGACAACAGGGCGAGGGAACGCAACGACATGAAGGACACTCCTGGAGAGATGATACAGGCGAGTGGCCTGCAGTGATCTTCGACGGGAAAAACCCTCCCGGGTTCCCTGCCCCACCCCTTTTGCCCCTACACCATTGGTCGGATGGCCACTACTGTGCGATTAATCACAAAGCATTAATCACCACCCAATAAAAAAGCCGCCCCTGTAGGAGCGGCCTTGCGTCGCGATCGGCCTGCGCAGCAGGCCCCGTGGGCGTCAGAACCGAGACCCGGGTTCCAGCAAAAAATCCATCTCTTCGCTGGTACTCGGCCGCTCCAGCACCAGGTTGCGGTGCGGGAAGCGGCCGAACCGGGCAATCACCCGCTGGTGCTGCTCGGCATAGTCGAGGAAGCCTTCGAACAGCCGGCGGTTGGCCTCGGGCTGCTCATCCAGCAGTATCTGGTAGCGCTCGACGCACAGGTTCTGCCAGTCCAGCACCTCGGCATGCTCCAGCACCAGCAGCACGAACACCCGCTGGATCGGCAGCAACTGGTAGTCCCAGCCCTTCTGCAGGCCCTGCATGGCCACCACCTGGGCACGCCGGTCGCCCTCGAAGGCGCGCGGCGTGTCGCGGTAGATCATGCGTGGCAGCTGGTCCAGCAGGATCAGCAGGCCCAGCCAGCCCTGCGGGCTTTGCTGCCACTCGTCGAGCCCACCCGCCAGGGCATGCTCGACCAGCTCGCCAAACAGCGCATGGGCGTCGGCATCGTGATGCTTGCCGAACCACAGCGTGCTCTTCTCGTCAGCCACGGCCTGGGGACTGGTGCCCCAACCGAACCACCACTCCAGCAACGGCTGCCAAGGTGCGAGCATGACTTACTCCTTGTGGTAGGCGGTGACGCGCTCGACCTCTTCCTTCGAGCCGAGAATAACCGACACGCGCTGGTGCAGGCTTTCTGGCTTGATGTCGAGGATGCGATCGTAACCGTTGGTGGAGGCGCCGCCGGCCTGTTCGATGATAAACGACATCGGGTTGGCCTCGTACATCAGGCGCAGCTTGCCCGGCTTGCTTGGCTCGCGGGCGTCACGTGGGTACATGAACAGGCCGCCACGGGTCAGGATGCGGTGTACGTCGGCCACCATCGAGGCGATCCAGCGCATGTTGTAGTTCTTCTTCAGCGGGCCGGTCTCGCCTGCCAGCAGCTCGCCCACGTAGCGCTGCACCGGGGCTTCCCAGTGGCGCTGGTTGGACATGTTGATGGCGAACTCGGCGGTGCTTTCCGGTACGCGAATGTTTTCGTGGGTGAGGACGAAGCTGCCCAGCTCGCGGTCCAGGGTGAAGCCCTTGACGCCGTTGCCCAGGGTCAGGATCAGCATGGTCTGCGGGCCATAGATGGCGTAACCGGCGGCGACTTGCTGGGTGCCTGGCTGCAGGAAGGCGTTTTCGTTCAGGGTTTCGTTCTGGCTCAGGTACTCGTTAGGGCAACGCAATACCGAGAAGATGGTGCCGACCGACACGTTGACGTCGATGTTGGACGAGCCGTCGAGCGGGTCGAACACCAGCAGGTAGGCGCCTTTCGGGTATTTGCCCGGGATCTGGTAGGCGTTGTCCATTTCTTCGGAAGCCATGCCGGCCAGGTGGCCGCCCCACTCGTTGGCTTCCAGCAGGATATCGTTGGAAATCACGTCCAGTTTCTTCTGGACTTCGCCCTGCACGTTTTCAGTGCCCATGCTGCCCAGCACACCGCCGAGGGCGCCCTTGGACACGTGATGGCTGATTTCCTTGCACGCACGCGCCACCACTTCGATCAGGAAGCGCAGATCGGCAGGGGTATTGTTGCTGCGGGTCTGCTCAATCAGATAGCGACTCAGGGTAACGCGGGACATGTATGGCTCCGAAAGGATTGGGGGATAAAAACCCCCGCAGTTTACAGGGAGAGTTGCGGGCTAGCGAGTGATGAGACTCGCCACGGCTCTCAGACGGCACAATAGGTCGGTAGTTCAGCCTGCGCCAGGCCGGTGGTCGGTTGAAGCCATTGCACACCAGGAAGCCTGTACATGGCCTGTGGGAGCGGCCTTGTGTCGCGAAAGGGCTGGCGCAGCAGCCCCTCACTTTCGGCTGCGCTACTGAAACTC
>NZ_JBDJLK010000042.1:0-51727 GCF_039673335.1 Pseudomonas sp. TWI929 | reverse complement strand
GGGAGTACGCGCTGCAGGCCCCATCCATGGGGCCTCAGCGCTTGACGGGCATCCATGCCCGTCACCTCCCTCCGCAAGCCCTTCGCTCGGCCTCCTGAAGTCGCAATCTGCGGCGCCTGAACTACCGTGCGCTTAGAAGCAAAAGCAAAGGCAAAGGCAAAAGCCGAGCCGAGCCGAGCCGAGCCAGGCATAAAAAAACCCGCGCTGTCGCCAGCGCGGGTTTTCAGTCAAACCAGAACGATCAACGCTCCAGCAGAATCCGCAGCATGCGGCGCAGCGGCTCGGCAGCGCCCCACAGCAGCTGGTCACCCACGGTGAACGCGCCGAGGTACTGCGAACCCATGTTCAGCTTGCGCAGGCGGCCAACCGGGATGTTCAGGGTGCCGGTGACCTTGGTCGGGGTCAGCTCTTGCATGCTGATTTCACGCTGGTTCGGCACCAGTTTCACCCAAGGGTTGTGCTGGCTGATCATGCCTTCGATGTCGGCCAGCGGCACGTCCTTGTTCAGCTTGATGGTCAGCGCCTGGCTGTGGCAACGCATGGCACCAATGCGCACGCAGATGCCGTCGACCGGGATCGGGCTCTTGAAGCGCCCAAGGATCTTGTTGGTCTCGGCCTGGGCCTTCCACTCTTCACGGCTCTGGCCGTTCGGCAGTTCCTTGTCGATCCACGGGATCAGGCTGCCAGCCAGCGGCACACCGAAGTTCTCGGTCGGGAACGCTTCGCTACGCATGGTCTCGGCAACCTTGCGGTCGATGTCGAGAATGGCGCTGGCCGGGTTGGCCAGGTCATCGGCCACGGCCGCGTGGGTGGCACCCATCTGCTTGATCAGCTCGCGCATGTTCTGCGCACCGGCACCCGAGGCCGCCTGGTAGGTCATGGCGCTCATCCACTCGACCAGGCCAGCTTCGAACAGGCCGCCCAGGCCCATCAGCATCAGGCTGACGGTGCAGTTGCCGCCGATGTAGTTCTTGGTACCGGCATCCAGCTGCTGGTCGATGACCTTGCGGTTGACCGGGTCGAGGATGATCACTGCGTCATCCTGCATGCGCAGGGACGAAGCGGCATCGATCCAGTAACCCTGCCAGCCGGCTTCACGCAGCTTGGGGAAGACCTCGTTGGTGTAGTCGCCACCCTGGCAGGTCAGGATCACGTCGAGGGTCTTGAGTTCTTCAATCGAATAAGCGTCCTTGAGCGGCGCTGTATCCTTGCCCACGTTCGGGCCCTGGCCGCCAACATTGGAAGTAGTGAAGAACACCGGCTCGATAAGGTCGAAATCCTGCTCCTCCAGCATCCGCTGCATGAGCACGGAACCGACCATACCGCGCCAACCGATCAGACCTACACGTTTCATCGCAACTACACCTTTGCTAAAAGTGGGCCGCCACCGGAAATTTGGGGTGGCGGGCCAGAGAGATTACAGATTCCGCAGCGCCGCGACTACTGCGTCGCCCATTTCCTGCGTACCCACTTTGCGGCAGCCTTCCGAGAAGATGTCGCCGGTGCGCAGACCCTGGTCCAGAACCAGGCTCACGGCCTTCTCGATCGCCTCGGCGGCAGCCGACTGATTGAAGCTGTAACGCAGCATCATCGATACCGACAGGATGGTCGCCAACGGGTTGGCGATGCCAAGCCCAGCGATGTCCGGCGCCGAGCCGTGGCACGGCTCGTACATGCCCTTGTTGTCGGCATCCAGCGACGCCGAAGGCAGCATGCCGATGGAACCGGTCAGCATGGAAGCTTCATCCGACAGAATGTCACCGAACATGTTGTCGGTCACCATCACGTCGAACTGCTTGGGCGCACGCACCAGCTGCATGGCGGCGTTGTCGACGTACATGTGGCTCAGTTCGACATCCGGGTAGCCCTTGGCCACATCTTCGACCACTTCACGCCACAGCTGGCTGGAGGCCAGGACGTTGGCCTTGTCCACCGAGCACAGCTTCTTGCCACGCACACGGGCCATGTCGAAGCCGACACGGGCAATGCGGCGCACTTCGCTTTCGCTGTACGGCAGGGTGTCGTAGGCCTGGCGCTCGCCGCCTTCCAGCTCACGCTGGCCACGCGGGGCACCGAAGTAGATACCGCCGGTAAGCTCGCGGACGATGAGGATGTCCAGACCGGAAACGATCTCTGGCTTGAGCGACGAGGCATCGGCCAGTTGCGGGTAGAGGATGGCCGGGCGCAGGTTGGCGAACAGGCCCAGCTGCGAACGGATTTTCAGCAGGCCGCGCTCTGGGCGGATGTCACGCTCGATCTTGTCCCACTTCGGCCCACCCACGGCGCCCAGCAGCACGGCATCGGCCTTGCGCGCACGCTCCAGGGTTTCGTCGGCCAGTGGCACGCCGTGCTTGTCGATGGCCGCGCCACCGATCACGTCGTGCTCCAGGCTGAAGCCGAGCTGGAACTTGTCGTTGGCCAGCTCCAGCACTTTCACGGCTTCGGCCATGATTTCCGGGCCGATACCGTCACCTGGGAGAATCAGAATCTGCTTGCTCATGCTTTCCTCTATCCATTCACGCGGTGCGGCCAAACGGGCCCCACCGAAAAGTTCTTAACGCTCGGCCCACAGCACCAGCACATCAGTGCTGAACGAGCCATCGGCTTCAATCTGGTAATACTGCCGTACTTCTTCGCCCATGGCTTGCTGCAATTGGCGGATAGCCACGCGCATCGGCTCTGGGGTGCGCATGCGCTCGACCCAGGTGTTCCACTCCAGGCGCAGCGGCTGGCGGGTATGGCTGCGTACATGCAGGCCGGCTTCGCTGACCTGGCGCTGCCATTCGGCGGCGGAGTAGTCACGCACATGGCTGGTGTCGCGCAACACCTCGACCGTTTGCAGGTAGGTGTCGAGCAACGGGCTGCCCGGCGACATCACGTCGATGAACGCCGCCACGCCACCCGGCTTGAGCACCCGGCGCACCTCGCGCAAGGCCAGGCCCAGGTCGCTCCAGTGGTGAGCCGAGTAGCGGCTGAAGACGAATTCGAACGAAGCATCGGCGAACGGCAAGCGCTCGGCAGCGCCGCGCTCGGTAGTGATATTGGCCAGGCCGCGCTCGGTGGCGGCGCTGGCAACCACGTCGAGCATGGCTTGCGAGAGGTCGTAGGCGACCACTTCGGCAACCAGCGGGGCGACGTGGAAACTGACATGACCGGCACCGCAGCCTAGGTCCAACACGCGGGCAGCGCCCTGCCCCGCCAGCTCGGCCTGCAGCAGGGCAAATTCACTGCCTTGGGCGTGCACGGCGCTGCTGAGGTAGGCATTGGCCTGTTCGCCGAACTGGCGCTGGACCACATCGGTGTGCTGGGTGCTGGTCATGTGTCAATCCTTTAGATTTCGGTTGCCATTACCGGCCTCTTCGCGGGTGAACCCGTTCCCACAGGTGCACCGCCGCCCTCAGGACTTGTGATTTCCCTGTGGGAGCGGGTTTACCCGCGAAGAGGCCAGCACAGCCTGTGCAAATGCCGGCTCTTTCAATCAGGCATCCCGGAACAGCCAAGGCTGCCCGGCGCGGTGCTTGCCTTCGAAGGCCTTGATCGCATCGCTGTCCTGCAGGGTCAGGCCGATATCATCCAGGCCGTTGAGCAGGCAGTGCTTGCGGAATGCATCGATCTCGAAGTGCAGCACCTTGCCATCCGGGCGGGTCACCGCCTGCGCCTGCAGGTCGATGGTCAGCTGGTAGCCCGGGTTGGCTTCAACCTGCTTGAACAACTCGTCCACTTCCTCATCGCTGAGAATGATCGGCAGCAAGCCGTTCTTGAAGCTGTTGTTGAAGAAGATGTCGGCAAAGCTCGGCGCGATCACGCTGCGGAAGCCGTACTCGTCCAGCGCCCACGGGGCGTGCTCACGGCTGGAGCCGCAACCGAAGTTCTCCCGCGCCAGCAACACGCTGGCACCCTGGTAGCGCTGGTGGTTGAGCACGAACTCCTGGTTCAGCGGGCGCTTGCTGTTGTCCTGGTAGGGCTGGCCCACGTCCAGGTAGCGCCACTCGTCGAACAGGTTCGGGCCAAAGCCGGTACGCTTGATCGACTTCAAGAACTGCTTGGGGATGATCTGGTCGGTATCGACGTTGGCACGGTCCAACGGCGCGACGAGGCCAGTGTGCTGGGTAAAGGCTTTCATGCTGCGCTCCCTTGGATCAACTCGCGGACATCGATGAAGTGGCCGGCTACTGCGGCAGCGGCGGCCATGGCCGGGCTGACCAGGTGGGTACGGCCACCGGCGCCCTGACGGCCTTCGAAGTTGCGGTTGGAGGTGGACGCGCAGTGCTCGCCGCTCTCCAGGCGGTCCGGGTTCATCGCCAGGCACATCGAGCAGCCTGGTTCACGCCATTCGAAGCCCGCTTCGAGGAAGATCTTGTCCAGGCCTTCTCGTTCGGCCTGGGCCTTGACCAGGCCCGAACCTGGCACGACGATGGCTTGCTTGACGCTAGCGGCCACCTTGCGGCCCTTGGCGATTTCTGCCGCAGCGCGCAGGTCTTCGATCCGCGAGTTGGTGCACGAACCGATGAACACGCGGTCCAGCTTGATATCGGTGATCGCCTGGTTGGCGGTCAGGCCCATGTACTTCAGGGCACGCTCGATCGAACCACGCTTGACCAGGTCGGCCTCGGCGGCCGGGTCCGGCACGCGCTGGTCGACAGCCAGGACCATCTCGGGCGAGGTGCCCCAGCTGACCTGCGGCTTGATCTGGCTGGCATCCAGCTCGACCACGGTGTCGAACACGGCATCGTCATCCGAGACCAGGTCTTTCCACGACTCGACCGCTTGCTTCCACTGCTCGCCCTTCGGCGCATACGGGCGGCCTTCGACGTAGGCAACGGTGGTGGCGTCGGTAGCCACCAGGCCCACACGGGCACCAGCCTCGATAGACATGTTGCAGATGGTCATGCGGCCTTCCATCGACAATTCGCGGATGGCGCTGCCAGCGAATTCCATGGCGTGGCCATTGCCACCGGCGGTACCGATCTTGCCGATCACGGCCAGCACGATGTCCTTGGCGGTAACGCCGGCCGGCAATTGGCCTTCCACGCGCACCAGCATGTTCTTCATCTTCTTGGCGACCAGGCACTGGGTGGCGAGCACGTGCTCGACCTCGGAGGTGCCGATGCCATGGGCCAAGGCACCAAAGGCGCCGTGAGTGGAGGTGTGCGAGTCACCGCAGACCACGGTCATGCCTGGCAAGGTGGCACCCTGCTCCGGGCTGATCACGTGGACGATGCCCTGGCGCTCGTCGTTCATCTTGAATTCGACGATGCCATATTCGTCACAGTTCTCGTCGAGGGTCTGCACCTGCAGGCGCGACACCTGGTCGACAATGGCCTCGATACCACCCTTGCGCTCTGGCGTGGTCGGCACGTTGTGGTCCGGCGTGGCGATGTTGGCGTCGATGCGCCACGGTTTGCGGTTGGCCAGGCGCAGGCCTTCGAAGGCCTGGGGCGACGTCACTTCGTGGATGATGTGGCGGTCGATGTAGATCAAGGACGAGCCGTCATCACGGCGCTTGACCTCATGGGCTTCCCAGAGTTTGTCGTAGAGCGTTTTGCCAGCCATCAGACTGTTCCTCATCAGCGTCTTTCTATGCCAAAAACCCCTTGGCTTGTACGGACGATGCTATGGGGTTAGATTGAATAACTCAAATTCATAATTTTTATGCTTTGGATAACCCAAAGGAATACAACACCATGGACCTGGCCAACCTCAGCGCCTTCATCGCCATTGCCGAAACCGGCAGCTTTTCCGGGGCGGCGGAGCGCCTGTTCCTGACCCAACCGGCCGTCAGCAAACGCATCGCCGGGCTGGAGCAGCAGCTGGACGTGCGCCTGTTCGACCGCCTGGGCCGCGAGGTAACCCTGACCGAGGCTGGGCGCGCCCTGCTGCCGCGGGCCTATCAGATCCTCAACGTACTCGATGATACTCGACGGGCACTGACCAACCTGACCGGGGCGGTGAGCGGTCGCCTGACCCTGGCCACCAGCCATCACATCGGCCTGCACCGCCTGCCGCCGCTGCTGCGGGCGTTCACCCGCCAGTACCCGGCCGTGGCGCTGGATATTCAGTTCATGGATTCGGAACAGGCCTACGACGAGATTCTGCATGGCCGCGCCGAGATTGCCGTGATTACCCTGGCGCCCGAGCCGCACCACCTGGTCAAGGCCGTGCCGGTGTGGGATGACGCCCTGGACTTCGTCGCCGCCCCCGAACACCCCTTGGCCAACAACCAGGCCGTCAGCCTGGCCGACGTTGCCCGCCACCCGGCGGTGTTCCCCGGAGGCAATACCTTCACCCACCATATTGTCCAGCGCCTGTTCGAAAGCCAGGGCCTGACACCGAACATCGCCATGAGCACCAACTACCTGGAAACCATCAAGATGATGGTGTCGATCGGCTTGGCCTGGAGCGTGCTGCCGCGCACGATGCTCGACGAGCAGGTTGCACCCATCGCCTTGCCCGGCATACAGCTGTCGCGCCAGCTAGGCTACATTCTGCACACGGAGCGTACGCTATCGAACGCAGCCAGGGCATTCATGGCCCTGCTCGACAGCCACGCAGGGTCCGCCTGACCGGCCGTCAGCCCGGCATTTCCAACTCCAAGGACGCGTCATACGCCAAAGGTCTGGTACCGATGCCCAAATCAGCAAACCGCTTTTTGCGCCTGCCGCGAATACCTGCGGCCGACCCGCAGGAATCCGAACAGGCTTGGCAGAACGCCCCACAACTGCTGGCCGCGCTCAACGGCGCGCGTCTGGGGGCCTGGCTATGGGATATCGAAAGCGGCCGGGTCAGCTGGTCGCGGGGTACCCAGGCCCTGTTCGGCTTCGACCCGCAGCGCCCGCTTCCCGCCGATATCGACTACCTCGACCTGCTGCCCGAAGAAGACCGCGCGCGTACGCGCCAGGTGTTCCAGGCGGTGTTCAACGGCGAGCCGGTGGAGCAGGCCATGCGCCACCGCATCCGCTGGCCGGACGGCAGCCTGCACTGGCTGGAGATCAACGGCAGCCTGACCCACGACCAGCATGGCCGGCCACAGATGATCGGGGTGATCCGCGAGATCACCCGCCAACGCGAGCGGGAAACGGCGCTGATCAATTCGGAGAAACGCTTCGCCACCCTGTTCCACCTCAGCCCCAACGCCATTTTGCTGACTCGACGCCATGACGGCATGATTTTCGAGGTCAACCAGCACTTCGAAGACATGTTCGGCTGGCCTGGCAGCCAGGTAATCGGCAAGACCAGCCTGGAGCTGGGCCTGTGGGTCAACCCCGAACAGCGCCTCCAGATAATGGAATCGACCCGCGCCAACAGCGGGCCGCTGATCATTGAGGTGCAGTTCCGCGCCACCAGCGGCAAGATCCATGACGGCATCCTCTGCACCCAGGGTATCGAACTGGAGGGCGTGACCTTCCTCATCAGCACCTTTGTCGACACCACCGAGCGCAAGCGCGCCGAGCAGGCCCTGAAAGACAGCCAGGAGCGCCTGGACCTGGCCCTGGACTCGGCGCAGCTGGGCACCTGGGACTGGCATATCCCCAGCGGCATGCTCTACGGCTCGGCCCGTGCCGCGCAACTGCACGGCCTGCCGCCCATCCCCTTCCACGAATCGTTCGACGCGTTTTTCGAAGGGGTGCCGGAGCAAGAGCGAAACTCCATGCGCCAGGCCTACCGCAGCTTGCGCGAAGGGCCCGCCGGCAACTACCAGATCACCTACCGGGTACAGCTGGAAAACGGCATTTCGCGCTACATCGAAAGCCGCGCCCGACTGTACCGTGACGAGCAGGGCAACCCGCTACGCATGGCCGGCACCCTGCTCGACATCACCGACCAGGTGGAGCGCGAACAGCGCCTTAGCGCCTCGGAAGAGAAGTTCGCCAGCCTGTTCCAGGTCAGCCCCGACCCGATCTGCGTCACTCGCCAGGACAACGGCCAGTTCATTGAGATCAACCCGGCATTCACCCAGACCTTTGGCTGGGGCACCGACCAGGTGATTGGCCGCACCGCCGAGGAAATCGGCCTATGGGCCGAGTCCATCGAGCGCGCGCAACGCATCGAGCGGGTGATCCGCGAACGGGGCCTGAGCAATGTCGCCGTTGTGGTCAACCACCGCAACGGCGCGCCCTTGACCTGCGTGGTTTCCAGCCGCCAGATCACCGTCGACGACCAGCCCTGCAGTGTGACCACCCTGCGCGACATCACCCAGCAGCAATGGGCCGAAGCGGCGCTCAAGTCCAGTGAGGAGAAGTTCGCCAAAGCCTTCCACTCTAGCCCCGATGCCATCACCATCACCGAACGGCACAGCGGCCGCTACCTGGAAATCAACGACGGCTTCTGCCGCCTGACCGGCTACAGCGCCGCCGAAGTCGTCGGCCACACGGTGTACGAGATCGGTATCTGGGCCGACGACAGGCAACGCAGCGCCTTGCTGGCCGAGCTGCGCGAGTATGGCCGGGTGCACCACCGCGAGATGCTCGGGCGCAACAAGCGCGGCGATATCCTTACCGTGGAAGTGTCGGTGGAGCCGATTATCCTCAACGAGGTGGACTGCCTGCTGCTGACGGCCCGCGATGTCAGCCAGCTGAAAAACGCCCAGGCGCAAATTCGCCACCTGGCCTACCACGACCCGCTTACCAACCTGCCTAACCGCGCCCTGCTGATGGACCGCCTGAGCCAGCAGATCGCCCTGCTCAAGCGCCACAACCTGCGCGGCGCCTTGCTGTTCCTTGACCTCGACCACTTCAAGCACATCAACGACTCGCTGGGCCACCCGGTGGGTGACACGGTGCTGAAGATCATCACCGCCCGCCTGGAGGCCAGCGTACGCCTGGAAGACACCGTGGCACGGCTGGGTGGCGACGAGTTCGTGGTGCTGCTCAGCGGCCTGGAGGGCAGCCGTGAGCTGGTGGAGGAAAAGGTCCGCGAACTGGCCGACACGCTCCGTGAGCTGCTGGCCGAGCCGATGTCGCTGGATGGCCAGCGCTTGCAAGTTACGCCCAGCATCGGCGTGGCATTGATCCCCGACCACGGCGCCACCCCGGCCGACTTGCTCAAGCGCGCCGATATCGCCCTTTACCGGGCCAAGGATTCCGGGCGCAACACCACCCAACTGTTCCACACCACCATGCAGAAAGCCGCCAGCGAGCGCCTGCGCATGGAGAACGACCTGCGCCTGGCCCTGGCCCGGGGCGAACTGGCGCTGCACTTCCAGCCCCAGGTGGATGCCCGCGACAACCGCATCGTCGGTGCCGAAGTGCTCTTGCGCTGGCACCACCCGCAACTGGGCCAGCAACCGCCCGCGCAGTTCATCCAGGTACTGGAGGAAAGTGGCCTGATCCTGGAAGTTGGCAGCTGGATCCTCGACGAAGCTTGCGACGCCTGCGCACGCATGCTCGTCGACGGGCTGATCGACGCCGATGATTTCAGCCTGTGCGTGAACATCAGCCCTCGGCAGTTTCGCCAGAACGACTTTGTCGGGCGGGTGCTGCGCAGCCTGGATGACTACCGCCTGCCACGGCATATGCTGAAGCTGGAAATCACCGAAGGCATCGTTATCCAGAACCTGGAAGACACCATCAGCAAGATGCGTGAATTGAAGCGTTATGGGGTGAGTTTTGCCATGGATGATTTTGGCACCGGCTACTCCTCGCTGACTTACCTGAAGCGCTTGCCGGTGGATGCCTTGAAAATCGACCAGACCTTCGTGCGTGATGCCCCGATCGACCCCAACGACGCGGAAATCGTCCGCGCCATCGTCGCCATGGCCCGCAGCCTGGACCTGGCGGTGATTGCCGAAGGCGTGGAGCTGACCGAGCAGCTGGAGTTCCTGGAGCGGCTGGGCTGTCACTTGTACCAGGGGTACCTGCACAGCCGGCCATTGCCGTTGCCGGAGTTTCGGCAGATGTTGCTGGAGGCGCCGGCGGATTACTGACGAGGATGTCCACGGGGCCGCACAACAGATATCTGTAAAGGCCACTGTCAGGCACAAAAAAGGGCACCCGAGGGTGCCCCTTTTCACATCAGCGCGATCAGTTCAGCGCTGGCTTGTCGCCATTGATCGGGATGCGCTTGGCCTTGGCTTCTTCAGGCACGATGCGCAGCAGGTCGATGCTGAGCAGGCCATTGGCCAGGCCGGCGGCCTTGACTTCGATATGGTCGGCCAGGCGGAACGACAGCTTGAAGGCGCGTTGCGCGATACCCTGGTGCAGGTAGGTCACTTCAGCGGCGCCATTGTCGCGTTTGCCACCGGTCACGGTCAGGACGCCTTTCTCAACCTGCAGGTCGAGGTCTTGCTCCTGGAAACCGGCTGCGGCAACCACGATGCGGTAGTGGTCATCGCCATGCTTTTCCACGTTGTAGGGCGGGTAGCTGCTACCGGCCTCGTTACGTGCCGCAGATTCGAACAAGTCGTTGAAACGGTCGAAACCAACGGAATGGCGGAACAGTGGAGCGAGAGAGAAAGCGGTGGTCATGGTCATAAACTCCTGAGATTCAGCAAGTAAGTCATTACGCGACCCGACTTCGGCATCGCGTACTCAAGAGATATGGCCTAGGGAAATGCTTTCAAGGGGGGAGTAGAAAAAATCCGATTTTTGTACTGGATTTAATGGCCTCTTCGCGGGCACGCCCGCGAAAGGGCCGGATCAAGCAACACATGCCTCCAGAGATTGAACCTCAACCCCCAGCAACCGGCTGATCCGCGCACAATCATCCTCCCGGCGTAACTCGGCAAACAGCACCACCGCCTCGGGATAACTACGGGTCAGCATCGCCAACCACTGCTTCATCCGCCCCGGCGCATAGCGCGGCGACAGCTTGGCCTGGGCCTGGCGCCAGAACTCGCGCAGCAAGGGCAGCAGGTCATCCCAGCTCATCGGCTGGTACTCGCGGCCGTCACGCGCTGCGGCAATCTGCAGGCCCAGGTCAGGGCGCGATACCAGCCCACGGCCCAACATGATGTCCTCGGCCCCGCTGACCTCACGGCAACGCCGCCAGTCATCCACGGTCCAGATCTCGCCATTGGCAAACACCGGCACCTTGACCACATCCTGCACCCGCGCCACCCACTCCCAGTGCGCTGGCGGCTTGTAGCCCTCGACCTTGGTCCGCGCATGCACCACCAGGTGCGCCGAGCCGCCTTCGGCCAGCGCGGTGGCGCACTCCAGCGCACCATCGGGGCTGTCGAAGCCCAGGCGCATCTTCGACGTTACAGGGATATCCGCCGGCACTGCGCGGCGCACTTCACGCACGATGGCGTGCAACAGCTCCGGCTCCTTGAGCAGCACCGCACCACCGCGCGACTTGTTCACGGTCTTGGCCGGGCAGCCGAAGTTAAGGTCGATCACTGGCGCGCCCAGCTCACAGGCCAGCGCGGCGTTTTCCGCCAGGCACACCGGGTCCGAACCCAGCAGTTGCACACGCATGGGGACCCCGGCAGACGTCAGCGCGCCCTGACGCAGCTCGGGCGCCAGCTTGTGGAACGAGGCCGGCGGCAACAGGCGGTCGCACACGCGAATGAACTCGGTGACGCACCAGTCGATACCGCCCACGCGGGTCAGCACGTCGCGCAGGATGTTGTCGACCAGCCCCTCCATGGGGGCCAGGGCAATTTGCATGTTGGGGTCTCGGCGGAAAAAGCCGGCAGTCTAGCAAAAATTGCCAGTGTTTCAGGCACCGATCAGCGCCGGGCCGTAACCGTCGAGGAATTCCGCCGGCATGCGTTTAGGCTTGCCGCTGGACAGTTCGATGCAGGCAAAAGTGGTCTGGGCACGCAGCAGGGTCACGCCGTCACTCGGGCGCTTGAGCTGGAAACGCCGAGTCATGCGCAGGCGCTGGTCCCAGTTGATGATCCAGGTCGCCAGTTGCAGCTCGTCGTCCTCATAGGCTGCAGCCAGGTAGTCGATTTCGTGACGCACTACGGCCATCGCCCGGTCCAGCCGGCGGTATTCGGCCAGGTCCAGGCCCAGACGCTGGGAGTGGCGCCAGGCGCAGCGCTCCAGCCAGGTGACGTAGACCGCATTGTTGGCGTGGCCGAGGCCATCGATGTCCTCGCTGCCGACGCGCAGGTCGATGACGAAGGGTGTTGCCAGGTCCCAGCTCATGCACACTCCTGTGAAAATGGCTTATTGGTTTGAAATGGCTGGGGGCGCGTTGCGCCCCTATCGCGACACAAGGCCGCTCCCACAGGGAATGCGTAAGGCCCGGGTTGCGCAGCAGCCCCAGAATCCCAACGAGTGTAACGGATGCTCAGGCGCTTTGCCGCGCTGGCGCAGCAGCTCGGGCTAGCAACTCAAGCACGGCTTCACCCAGCTGCGGGTCGGCCAGCACCCGCTGATGGCCGCCTTCGCCCAACATCAGCAAGCGGCTGTCGAACCAGGCCTTGTGGATAACATTGGCCTCATCGGCAGGCACCAGCGCGTCATCAGCCGCATGCACCACCAGCCCCGGCAGCTCCAACTGGTAACCACTCACATCCAGCCGCGCAATCTGCATACCCAAGTCGCGCTCCACCTGGCGAATGAACGCCGCCCGCGCCCGCGCCGGCAGCCCCAGGCGATGGGCAAAGCCACGCATTACGCCTAGCAGACGCGCTGGGGCTGCAATGCTCACCGCCGCTTCCGCACGCAGGCCCATCTGCAAGGCAAGCAACACACTGGCACCGCCCATCGAATGGCCAATCACCGCACGCAGCGGCGGCAACTCGGCGGCAGCTTCGAGCAGCGCACGGGCGAACAGCACCACATTCGCCTGCTCACCCGGCGAACGGCCATGCCCCGGCCCTTCCAGCGATACCACCGTGTGCCCGGCCTGGACCAGGGTTTCGATCAAGGCGGCAAACTGCGTCGGGCGCCCTTCCCAACCGTGCATCAGCAGCACAGTCGGCCCCTGCCCCCAGCGCAAGGCCGACAAGCCAAAACGCAGGGTAATGCGCTCGGCGCTGGCCAGCATGGGCAGCTCCCAGTGCCGCGGCGGCAGGTTGCGCGGGGTCATGAAAGCACGGCGCATCTTGCCCGCGACGTGCTCGGGGGCCAGGTGGCCCAGGGTGCCATTGACACCACGAATCCAGCTCAGGGTAGTCATCGCCATGCTCCAGGGTTAAAGCACCGCCGATTTGGCGGCGCGCAGAATACGGTCAGACAATTCGCTGGTACCCAAGGCACGCGCCAGCGCCAGGCCGCCAATCATCAGCGCCAGGTCGGCCAAGGCCTTATCGGCATCTTCAGGGCAGTCAACCATCGCGGCAGTCATCAGCTCGATGTGCTCGGCCAACACTTCGCGAAAGGCCTCCGGCAGGCGCTGCATCTCACCCAGCGAGTTAGGCAGCGGGCAGGCGTGCACTTCGGCATCCCGGTGTTTGCGCGACAGGTAGAAGGCACTGGCCAGCGCCCGCCGCCCTGCACCATCAAGGCTGGGGTCGACTTGGGCGAGCAAGGCGCGGCGCTCGCCCAGCAGCTGGCGGAACGCTTCGAGCATCAGCTGGTCCTTACTGTCGAAGTGGGCATAGAAGCCACCAACGGTCAGGCCAGCCGCCCCCATGACCTGGCTCACGCTGGGCTCGGCCGGGCCATGCTGGATCAGCGCACTGCGCGCAGCTTCCAGAATGCGCTCGCGGGTTCTGCTCTTCTTGTCGCTCATCTGGCCACTCACCAAAATATGATGAACGAAATATTATTCCTATCATATTTTTTGGCAAGCAGAATCTGCGGCCACTTGTCGGCAGCAGTTTTTGGGGAAGGGAGAAAAACAAAAGGCTCATTCAATAAGCGAATGAGCCTTCAAAGTCCCGCAAAACGCGGGTAAAAATGGCGTCCCCTAGGGGACTCGAACCCCTGTTACCGCCGTGAAAGGGCGGTGTCCTAGGCCACTAGACGAAGGGGACGTAACCTTCGCAAAGATCCACTTGCGTGAACCCTGGCAGAAATGGTGGAGCTAAGCGGGATCGAACCGCTGACCTCCTGCATGCCATGCAGGCGCTCTCCCAGCTGAGCTATAGCCCCGAAACAAAAAGCTCATCAATAATCGACGAGCCTTTTTAAGCCCTGCAAAACGCAGGAAAAAGTGGCGTCCCCTAGGGGACTCGAACCCCTGTTACCGCCGTGAAAGGGCGGTGTCCTAGGCCACTAGACGAAGGGGACGTAACCTTCGTGCCGGCTCACTTACATGAACCGCGGCAAAATTGGTGGAGCTAAGCGGGATCGAACCGCTGACCTCCTGCATGCCATGCAGGCGCTCTCCCAGCTGAGCTATAGCCCCGGATTTCTAGCCTCGCGGCCCAGCGACATAATGAAACATCGCTTGTGTAAAACTGGCGTCCCCTAGGGGACTCGAACCCCTGTTACCGCCGTGAAAGGGCGGTGTCCTAGGCCACTAGACGAAGGGGACGAACCTTCTTACCTTCAAGACCCGGTTGCTGGACCCGGTCTTGCTTATCAGCCTTGGCTGCTAAGCGGAATTTGGTGGAGCTAAGCGGGATCGAACCGCTGACCTCCTGCATGCCATGCAGGCGCTCTCCCAGCTGAGCTATAGCCCCACAATGTCGCTTTGAACTGAATCGCTGGCTGGGTGCCTGGCGTTTCGTTTTCGTTCATCGCTGTGGACGGGGCGCATATTAAGATCGGATTGCAGGGCTGTCAAACGAATTTTTCAAAATAATCAAAAAATTTTTCACAGATAACAATCACTTACCGCCCTGCCCTACTGAAACCGGAACAATGCGCCCTGCAGGAACGGCTTGTGGGAGCGGCCTTGTGTCGCGATAGGGCCGCAAAGCGGCCCCGGCGATATTTGCGTTGAAGCCGAAATCGCGGGACCGCGTTGCGGTCCCATCGCGACGCAAGGCCGCTCCCACAGGTGTTCTACACAGGCCTTCTGGGTAGCGTCAGGCAATCGAGGCCAGCAGCTTTTCCCACTCTTTGTTTTCTTTCTTCGACACACCACCCAGCAGGTCGAGGGCCTGGCGCAGGCGGTAGCGGGTCAGGTCGGGGCCGAGGATTTCCATGGCGTCCAGCACCGACACCGAGCTGGCCTGGCCAGTGATGGCAGCAAACATCAGCGGCATGGCGTCACGCAGCTTCAGCTCCAGCGCCTCGACCACGGCCTGGATGCAACCGGTGATGCGCTCTTTTTCCCACTGACGCAGGCTTTCGAGCTTCCACAGGATCAGCTGGATCACCTGGCGGACCTGGTCGGCCGACAGTTTCTTGCTTTCGAACAGCTTGGCATCCAGCTTCAGCGCGCCCTCGAAGAAGAACCCGCCCAACGGCGCAACCTGGCTGAAGGTTTCCACCCGGCCCTGCACGTGCGGGGCAATCTTCATCATATAGTCGCTGTTGAACGCCCACTTCTGCAGGCGCGTGGCGAACTCCTCGACCGGCAACTCGCGCAGCCACTGGCCGTTGAGCCAGGACAGCTTCTCGATGTCGAAGATCGGGCCACCCAGCGAGATACGCGACAGGTCGAAGTGCTCGACCATCTCGGCCAGCGAGAACTTCTCGCGCTCGTCCGGCATCGACCAGCCCATGCGGCCCAGGTAGTTGAGCATCGCCTCGGGCATGAAGCCCATGCGCTCGTAGAAGGTGACCGAGGTCGGGTTCTTGCGCTTGGACAGCTTGGACTTGTCCGGGTTACGCAGCAGCGGCATGTAGCACAGCTTGGGCTGCTCCCAGCCGAAGTATTCGTAAAGTTTGATCAGCTTGGGTGCCGACGGCAGCCACTCTTCGCCGCGCAGCACGTGGGTGATGCCCATCAGGTGGTCGTCGACCACGTTGGCCAGGAAGTACGTCGGCAGGCCGTCGTTCTTCATCAGCACCTGCATGTCCATGCGGTCCCACGGGATCTCGACATCGCCACGCAGCATGTCCGGCACCACGCAGACGCCTTCGCTCGGCACCTTCATGCGGATCACGTGCGGCTCGCCAGCGTCCAGGCGGCGCTGTACTTCTTCGGCGCTCAGCAACAGGGCGCGGCCGTCGTAGCGTGGGGTTTCGCCACGGGCTTGCTGTTCGGCGCGCATCTGCTCCAGCTCTTCGGCGGTGCAGAAGCAGTAGAAGGCGTGGCCGGCGTCAACCAGCTCCTTGGCGTACTTGGCGTAGATCTCGCCGCGTTCGCTCTGCCGGTACGGGCCGTGCGGGCCGCCGACGTCCGGGCCTTCGTTCCATTCAATGCCAAGCCAGCGCAGGGCGTCGAAGATTTGCTGTTCCGACTCGCGCGTGGAGCGCAGCTGGTCGGTGTCTTCGATGCGCAGGATGAACTCACCGCCGTGCTGCTTGGCAAAGCAGTAGTTGAACAGGGCGATGTAGGCAGTGCCGACATGGGGGTCGCCGGTAGGCGATGGCGCGATACGCGTGCGTACGGTGGTCATGGAGAGTCTCGAACGAAAGATGAAACAAAGGCGGGATGTTAGCAGGAGGCAGGCACCGGGCTCCAGCAATGGCGCTAACGTCACTTGTCGACTGGCCCTTTGCCGCTGTTAAATTTCTTTACATTTCTGGAACGATAGTACTCATGCCCGCCCAACTCAAACGCCGCCTGCTGGTCTTCTTCACCCTGGTGGCCATCATCGCCCTCGCCTTCCTGGCCCACTGGTACTTCAAGGGCCGCTTCTACGAGAGCACCGACAACGCCTATGTGCAGGGCGAGATCACCCGCATCTCCAGCCAACTGGGGGCACGCATCGACGCGGTGCCGGTTGAGGACAACCAGCACGTCAACAAAGGCGACCTGCTGGTGCGCCTGGAGGCCGCCGACTTCGAGCTGGCAATTGACCGCGCCCGCGCCGCCCTGGCCACCCGTGAAGCCGAATACGCACAGGCGCAAAGCCGCCTGACCCAACAGGGCAGCCTGATTGCCGCCGGCCAGGCCCAGGTGGCGGCCAACCAGGCCACCTTCGACCGCTCACGCCTGGACCTGAGCCGCGCGGAAAAACTGCGCAAGCCGGGGTTCGTGTCCGAAGAGCGGGTCACCACCCTGTCGGCGGATAGCCATGTCGCCGGCTCCCAGGTCGACAAGGCCCGCGCCGACCTGCAAAGCCAGCGCCAGCAGGTCAACGCCTTGAACGCCGAACTCAAACGCCTCGATGCGCAAATCGCCAATGCCCGCGCCGACCTTGCCCAGGCCGAACTGAACCTTACCCGCTGCGAAATCCGCGCGCCCATCAGCGGTACCATTGGCCAGCGCAACGCGCGCAATGGCCAGGTGGTGCAAGCTGGCGCCTACCTGTTGTCGATCGTGCCGGACGAAGACATCTGGGTGCAGGCCAACTTCAAGGAAACCCAGATCGGCCGCATGCAGCCCGGCCAGCGCGCCGAACTGCTGTTCGACAGCTACCCGGACACCCCCATCGAAGGCCGCGTCGACAGCCTGTTCGCCGCCTCGGGTGCGCAGTTCAGCCTGCTGCCGCCCGACAACGCCACCGGCAACTTCACCAAGGTGGTGCAACGCATCCCGGTGAAACTGACCTTCAGCGCCGGCAACCCACTGCACGGGCGTATTCGCCCCGGCATGTCGGTAACCGCTACCGTCGACTTGCGCAACGAAAACGAAGGCCACAATGGCCGGTGACCAGCTGTTGCGACCTACCGCCGAGCCCAGCCGGCGCGACTGGATCGCGGTAATGAGCGTAATGCTCGGCGCGTTCATGGCGGTGCTGGACATCCAGATCACCAACTCGTCGCTGAAGGACATCCAGGGCGCGCTGTCAGCAACCCTGGAAGAAGGCTCGTGGATTTCCACCTCGTACCTGGTAGCGGAAATCATCATGATCCCGCTGACCGCCTGGCTGGTGCAGCTGCTGTCGGCGCGGCGCCTGGCGGTGTGGGTATCCAGCGGTTTCCTGCTGTCGTCCTTGCTTTGCTCGATGGCCTGGAACCTGGAGAGCATGATCCTGTTCCGTGCCTTGCAGGGCTTTACCGGCGGCGCGCTGATCCCGCTGGCTTTTACCCTGACCCTGATCAAGCTGCCCGAGCGCCATCGCGCCAAGGGCATGGCCATGTTCGCCATGACCGCCACTTTCGCCCCCTCCATCGGCCCGACCCTGGGCGGCTGGCTGACCGAAAACTGGGGCTGGGAATACATCTTCTACATCAATATCCCGCCTGGCCTGGTGATGATCGCCGGCCTGCTGTACGGGCTGGAAAAGAAAGAGGCGCACTGGGAACTGCTGAAAAGCACCGATTACGCCGGCATCGTCACCCTGGGCGTAGGTTTGGGCTGCCTACAGGTGTTTCTTGAAGAAGGCCACCGCAAGGACTGGCTAGAGTCGCACCTGATCGTCGGCCTGGGCAGCGTCGCCCTGGTCAGCCTGATCACCTTCGTCATCGTGCAGTTTTCCAAGCCACACCCGCTGATCAACCTGCGCATCCTCGGCAACCGTAATTTCGGCCTGTCGAGCATCGCCAGCCTGGGCATGGGCGTGGGCCTGTACGGCTCGATCTACCTGTTGCCGCTGTACCTTGCGCAGGTGCAAGGCTACAACGCCTTGCAGATTGGCGAGGTGATCATGTGGATGGGCGTTCCGCAGCTGTTCCTGATCCCGCTGGTGCCGCAGCTGATGAAGGTGATATCGCCCAAGGTGCTGTGCGCCTTGGGGTTTTGCCTGTTCGGCGCTGCCAGTTTCGGTTCAGGCGTGCTCAACCCGGACTTTGCCGGGCCGCAGTTCAACCATATCCAGATCATCCGTGCGCTTGGCCAGCCGATGATCATGGTGACCATTTCGCTGATTGCCACGGCGTACATCCAGCCGCAGGATGCCGGGTCGGCGTCGAGCCTGTTCAATATCCTGCGTAACCTGGGCGGGGCAATCGGTATTGCCCTGCTGGCCACCCTGCTGGATGCACGGACCAAGGTGTATTTCGATTACCTGCGCGAATCGGTGGTACCGAACAACCCGCAGGTGGCGGAACGCCTGGCGCAACTGGCGGAACGGCTGGGCAATGACAATGCGGCGCTGGGCAAGCTGAGCGAGATTGCCCACCAGCAGGCGTTGATCATGGCTTACAACGATGCCTTCCACTTTGTCGGGATTGGTTTGGCGGTGAGCATGGTGGCGGTGTTGTTCACCCGCAAGTTGCCGGCGGGGTTGAAGGCTGGGGAGGCCCATTGAGCCAGTTACAGATGCTGCGCGGTCCCTGTGGGACCGCGCCAGGCTTCAGCTGGTAATCAACCGCTCGCGCAACTGGGCAATTTCGTCGCGCAACTGCGCCGCGGCTTCGAACTCCAGGTCGCGGGCGAACTGCATCATCTTCTCTTCCAGCTGCTTGATGCGCCTGGTGATCTCGCCCGGCGTACGCAGCTCGGCCTCGTAGCGGGCGCTTTCCTCCGCCGCCTTGGCCATGCCCTTGCGCTTCTTGCTGCGCGCACCGGGCACGGTGGCGCCTTCCATGATGTCGGTGATGTCCTTGACCACGCCCTTGGGCACGATGCCGTTGGCTTCGTTGAACGCGATCTGCTTCTCGCGGCGGCGCTCGGTTTCACCAATCGCCCGCTGCATCGAGCCGGTGACATTGTCGGCGTACAAAATAGCCCGACCATTGAGGTTACGCGCGGCACGACCAATGGTCTGGATCAGCGAGCGCTCGGAACGCAGGAAGCCTTCCTTGTCAGCATCGAGAATCGCCACCAGCGACACTTCAGGCATGTCCAGGCCTTCACGCAGCAGGTTGATGCCCACCAGCACGTCGAAGGTACCCAGGCGCAGGTCACGGATGATTTCCACCCGCTCCACGGTGTCGATGTCCGAGTGCAGGTAACGTACCCGCACGTCGTGGTCGGCCAGGTAGTCGGTAAGGTCCTCGGCCATGCGCTTGGTCAGCGTGGTGGCCAGCACCCGCTCGCCCTGCACCACACGCTTGCGGATTTCCGACAGCAGGTCATCGACCTGGGTGAGCGCCGGGCGCACCTCGACCTGCGGGTCGACCAGGCCGGTCGGGCGCACCACCTGCTCCACCACACGCCCGGCGTGCTCGCCCTCGTAGGGGCCCGGGGTGGCGGAAACGAAAATGGTCTGCGGGCTGACATCCTCCCACTCGTCGAAGCGCATGGGCCGGTTGTCCAGTGCCGAGGGCAGGCGGAAGCCGTACTCGACCAGGGTTTCCTTGCGCGAGCGGTCGCCCTTGTACATGGCGCCGACCTGCGGAACGCTGACGTGGGACTCGTCAATTACCAGCAGGGCGTCGGGCGGCAGGTAATCGTACAGGGTAGGCGGCGGCGCCCCGGCCGGGCGCCCGGACAGGTAGCGCGAGTAGTTTTCGATACCGTTGCAGTAGCCCAGTTCGAGGATCATCTCCAGGTCGAAGCGGGTGCGCTGCTCCAGGCGCTGGGCCTCGACCAGCTTGTTGGCCTTGTGCAGGTACTCAAGGCGCTCCTTCAGTTCTTCCTTTATGCCCTCCACCGCTTCCAGCAGGGTTTCCCGCGGGGTGACGTAGTGGCTCTTGGGGTAGAAGGTAAAACGCGGCAGCTTGCGGAAGACCTCACCGGTCAGCGGGTCGAAAGCGGCGATGTTCTCCACTTCGTCATCGAACAGCTCGATACGGATGGCTTCCAGGTCGGATTCGGCCGGGAAGATATCGATCACGTCGCCGCGAACGCGGAAGGTGGCGCGGGCGAAGTCCATTTCGTTGCGGGTGTACTGCAGGTCGGCCAGGCGGCGCAGCAGCGCGCGCTGGTCGAGCTTGTCGCCACGGTCCACGTGCAGGACCATTTTCAGGTAGGTCTCGGGGCTGCCCAGGCCATAGATGCACGACACGGTGGTGACGATGATCGCGTCGCGCCGTTCCAGCAGCGCCTTGGTCGCCGACAGGCGCATCTGCTCGATATGGTCGTTGATCGAGGCGTCCTTCTCGATGAAGGTGTCCGACGAGGGTACGTAGGCTTCCGGCTGGTAGTAGTCGTAATAGGATACGAAGTACTCCACCGCGTTGTTGGGGAAGAATGCCTTGAATTCGCCGTACAGCTGCGCAGCCAGGGTCTTGTTCGGCGCCAGTACCAGCGTCGGGCGCTGCACCTGCTGGATGACATTGGCGATGCTGAAGGTCTTGCCCGAGCCAGTCACCCCGAGCAGCGTCTGGTGCGACAGCCCCGCCTCGATGCCTTCGACCATCTGGCGGATGGCCTCGGGCTGGTCGCCGGCCGGCTGAAAACGGGTGACGAGCTGGAACTCGGACATGACGGACCTCGCGGTGCTGCAGCAACTGTAAATTTAGCCAGTAGTCTATACCCAAATGCGCCCGCCGGGGGGCGCTTTCAAGGCACAGCTGTGAGCGCGTGTAACGGTGGACCCGGCAATTAGACCAATGGTCGAAAAATATTTGCGCAAATAGCCGGAAAAGCTGCGCCAGAGTGTCGCGGTGACCGGTCGGTATCACTATACTGACTCCCCGTTTGTGCACCGCTTCAGTGCATTCGGCTGGAGCGTGTACGCCCTATCACTCTCCAATCAGAGCCGAAGTAACAATGAGCCTGTTTTCCGCTGTCGAGCTGGCACCCCGCGACCCTATCCTGGGCCTCAACGAAGCATTCAACGCCGACCCACGTACCGACAAGGTCAACCTGGGCGTGGGCGTGTACTGCAATGAGGAAGGCCGCATTCCGCTGCTGCGCGCCGTGATCGAAGCCGAAACCCAGCGTGCCGCCCAGCACGCCTCGCGCGGCTACCTGCCGATCGACGGCATCGCCACCTACGACCAGGCTGTGCAGAAGCTGCTGTTCGGCGCCGAGTCGCCACTGCTGGCCGCTGGCCGCGTGGTCACCGTGCAGGCCGTCGGCGGTACCGGCGCGCTGAAGATCGGTGCCGACTTCCTCAAGCGTATCTCGCCAAACGCCGTGGTTGCCATCAGCGACCCGAGCTGGGAAAACCACCGCGCGCTGTTCGAATCGGCCGGCTTCCCGGTGCAAACCTACCGCTACTACGACGCGCCGACCAACGACGTCAACCGCGCCGGCATGCTCGAAGACCTGAACGCCCTGCCATCCGGCTCGATCGTGGTACTGCACGCCTGCTGCCACAACCCGACCGGCGTCGACCTGAGCCTGGACGACTGGAAAAACGTCCTGGAAGTGGTCAAGGCCAAAGGCCACGTGCCGTTCCTCGACATGGCCTACCAGGGCTTTGGTGACGGCATCGCCGAAGACGCCTTCGCTGTGCGCCTGTTCGCCGAGTCGGGCCTGGAGTTCTTCGTTTCCAGCTCGTTCTCCAAGTCGTTCTCGCTGTACGGCGAGCGCGTCGGTGCGCTGTCGGTCGTCACCGCCTCCAAAGACGAGAGCACTCGCGTGCTGTCGCAGGTCAAGCGCGTGATCCGCACCACCTACTCCAACCCGCCAACCCACGGCGCAACCATCGTTGCCACCGTGCTGAACAGCGCCGAACTGCGCCAGATGTGGGAAACCGAACTGGCCGAGATGCGCGACCGCATCCACGGCATGCGCAAGCAGATGGTTTCGCTGCTGGCCGAGTATGGCGCCAACCGCGACTTCAGCTTCGTTGGCCGCCAGGTCGGCATGTTCTCCTACTCGGGCCTGACCGTTGAGCAGGTCGCCCGCCTGAAGAACGACTTCGGCATCTACGCCCTGGACACCGGCCGTATCGCCGTGGCCGCGCTGAACCAGAGCAACATCCACGTGGTCACCAAGGCTATCGTGGAAGTGCTGTAACTTATTGTTTTGCCTGGGGGTAGCTTGACTTCCTCCAGGCAATCGGTAAGATACGCGCAGATTCCGCGATAGCTCAGTCGGTAGAGCAAATGACTGTTAATCATTGGGTCCCTGGTTCGAGTCCAGGTCGCGGAGCCAAACATTGAAAACCTCCAGTTGCGCAAGCACTGGAGGTTTTTTTGTTGCACTTCCCTACTTAATAAGGCGCACGGCTGCTGTATCGTTCGGGCTCTGAACCGACGAACGCAGGCCATCATGACTGCCGACAACCTCACGCATAATGCCCAGCAAGCGGTAGCACTGGCCGCCAGCCAGGCCCTGCTGGCCAGCCAGCAAGCCACCTTCGCCGTGGGCGGCTGCATCATCGAGAATGCCACGGGCAAAGTACTGATCGCATTGCACAATCGCGTGCTCGAAGCAGTGCCAGGTAGCCAGGCACAACCGGCATTCCGCCTTCGCGACCCGACGGCTCACGGCGAACGGCAACTGGTGGACTGGTATTTCGAAAACCGGCAGCGCCTGGCACTGCCACCCACCCGCGAGCTAACCGTAGTCACTACGCTCGACCCCTGCGCCATGTGCGCGGGCGCCCTGTTGATGGCGGGGTTCAACGTAGCCGTCAGCGCCCTCGACACCTTCGCCGGCATCAACCATAACGGCCATTTCGACTTCCCCGGGCTGCCGGCAGCCCCACGCCAGTTGGCACAGGCCACCTGGGGTTACTACGCCGTCAGCCCCCCTTTTGCGCGCGAGTATGCCGGCGCCCTGCAAGGGCCGGTTTATGCCGGGCAGGCCCTGGATGCCGCAACGCTGGGCCTGACCAGCTCGTTGTTCGAGGTCAGCGTCAACCTGATTCACGACGAAAGCAGCAACACCGGCCTGCCACCCTCGGCATTGCAGGACCCAGCCAGCCTGCCTTCATCCAGCGAAGTACGCCAGGCGTTGGCGAGCTTGAGCCCATGGAGCCTGCGGGTCAGAAGCGAGCACCCGCGCATTCCCGGCCCCGAACTTGCTCAACCGCTGATTGAAGCCGCTACCGAAGGCGACGGGGACAATGCCGTGGCCTTGCTCGACCCGTTCGGCAATGTGCTGGCTTGCCTGGGTGGCGCGGAAAACGGCTCGCCCGTCCGCACAGCATTCATGGAGACTACCCGCGCTTATGCCGCATTGCGCTGGGCCTTGATGAACCATGCGCAGGCACAGGTACGCCGCGAAGCCCAGCAGTACCTGACCCATCCGCGGCACTGCACCTTCGTGCTGCTGCGCTTTCCAGACCCGACTGGCAGTGAAGCGGTCATGACCCTGGGCGCGCATGGCTCAACGGTGGAGCGGCACACAGTGCCCTCATTCCCTTCCAGCCTGCAGTACGTTTTGCTGCCGCCTGGCAGGTCGAACAAGGAGGTGGCGCTGTTGGCGCAACACCTGCCGCCGTTCTACACCCAGAACGTTCAGGTCGCACCCTGCCAGGTGCTTGATGACGCGCTGGTACAGGCTGTCACGCACCAGCTCAGTGCGTAGCACCTGACGCCGAATAGGGCAGTGTGACTTCACTGCCCTCGTCCACCAGGCTCCAGACCAGCAGTTTGGCTGGCTGGGTCTTGCTGGCGTTGCGCGACACGCGGTGCACGGTACCTGGGGCTTCGTACCAATATTCACCGACCTTGTAGATTTTCTCCGATTCGTCGTTCAGCTTCGACGCCACCGCCCCTTCCAAGACGTAGGCCATGACTGCGCCTGGGTGCTGATGCGCGGGTGATGCTTCACCCGGTGCGTAGCTGACGGTGAGCATGACGGCGGTTTTGCCGGGGGCGTTGGAGGGTTGCTGTTGTTGCAGGACCTTGACCTGGTCGGCAACGTCGCCGTGGGCCCAGGCGGGGGTTTGAGCGACAAGCAGGGCGAAAAGGATGATGGACAGGGGTTTCATGGGCTAATTCCTGGAGGGCAGATTCCTGCAGGTTAGGCCCTGACCGGCTGAAGACAAATGGCCAATTCGGGGGAAAAGCAGGGGGCCGATTTTTCCTGTGCCGGCCTCTTCGCGGGCTCGCCCGCACCCACAGGTACGGTGGCGCTCTCAAGGCCTGTGGAGTATCTGTGGGAGCTGGCTTGCCGGCGATTGGGCTGCACAGCAGCCCCAGAAATCTCAGCAATTACGCCCGATCGGGTAGAACTCCCCCCCACTCCAAACCCCAAGCCACTCTTCACCCTCGATCTCCCGCGGCACCGCCAGCTCCACCAACTGGTAGAACACATTGCGATGGATCAGCGCCTCAAGGTTGCTGCGCATCAGCACATACGGCGATGGCTCCTGCGTTACCGGGTCGATCACCACGCGCAGCGGGTTGGCCGGCCCGGCCTCGACCTGGTCCTCGACATTGCTGGTAAAGCGCAGCACCTGCTGCTCACCCTCCCCTTGCACCTCCAGCGCCACGGCCACAAACGGCGCGTCGTCGACGCGAATGCCGACCTTCTCCACCGGGGTAATCAGGAAATAGTCATCGCCATCGCGGCGAATGATGGTGGAGAACAGCCGCACCATCGGCTTGCGCCCGATCGGCGTGCCCAGGTAGTACCAGGTGCCATCGCGGGCGATGCGCATGTCGATATCGCCACAGAAGTCCGGGTTCCACAGATGCACCGGCGGCAGGCCCTTGGCCTTGGGAATCTGCGCCAGAAGATCATTGGCCTTGCCGGTATCGCTCATCACGCTTGCCTCATTCACTCATGCCCAGAAGGCTACGAGCGTACTCGCGCATCGGCGCACCAAGCAAATCCTCCGGGGTATTGTCGTGAAACGTCAACAAACCGCCACGGCTCTTGATACGTGCGGTGTCGATCAGGTAACGGGTGTTGGTTTCGATCAGCATCACCTGCACCACGCCGCTGTCCCAACCCAGGCGGTCTACGGCCTGTTCGTCATACCACTCGTCGCCATTGCCGATACGGTCGTCGGTGCGGGCGAAACGGGTGTACAGCACATAGTCGGCGCCCAGCGAACGCGCCTGGGCAATGGCCTCTTCCAGGCCCAACGGGCCTTGGGCGCGGCGCACCAGCGGGAAATACTCGACAAAGCTCTTGAAGGCTTCCTCGGCCACCGCGTTCTGCCGTGGCACCGGGCCTTTGCCTGGCGGCATGAACGCGCCCTGGCCGATGAAGATGAACGAGTCGGGTTGCAGGCGGATCGACAGGGAGCGCCGGGTTTCGCTGTGGTCCAGCAGACCGGCATCGCTCATGTGATAGCGCACGCCCTCGCCCATATCGCTGACATTCATGCAGCCGCCCAGCGCCATCAGCGCCAGCAGCAAGACCAGGCTACGCATCTTTCCTCCAATGGCCGGCGACGAAAAACCGGCGAATAGCCGGCGGATGCAGCTTTTGCGCCAGCTTCAGCCACCGATCACTTTCATCACCGTCACGCCGCCGGAAAACGTCAGGTCCTGCTTGTCGGCCAAGGCCTTGACCAGCAAGCGCTGCAGGGCCGGCAGGGCCTGATGGCGCGGCTTTTCCAGCAGGTCGCCGACAAAGTGGCGGTTGCCCGAGGACAGGCAACCATGCAGCCAGCCCGTGGAGGACAGGCGCAGCCGCGAACAGGTACGGCAAAACGGTACGCTTTCGTTGGCGATCACCCCGAAGTGGCCTTTGCCGGGTACTTGATAGCGCAGGGCGGTGGCGTCCAGTGGCGCGTCGACCTGGGCATAGGCATGCTGGCCACCGATCAGCGCCAACAGTTGCTCAAGGCTGACGAACTGTTGCAGGAAGGCGTTGCGGTCACGGGCCAGGTGGCCCATGCGCATGAGTTCGATGAAGCGCAGCTCATAACCGCGCTCAAGGCAGTAATCCAGCAGCGGCAGCACCTGATCGAGGTTTTGCCCGCGCATCGGCACCATGTTTACCTTCAACTGCATGCCCAAGGCACTGGCCTGCTGCATCCCCGCCAACACGCTGGCCAGGTCACCACCCCTGGCGATACGGCGAAAGGCCACGGGGTCGAGGGTGTCGAGGGAAACATTCAGGCGGCGGATACCAGCCGCCTGCAACTGGGGCAACTTGCGCGCCAGCAGCTGGCCATTGGTAGTCAGCGAGATATCGTCGAGGCCGAGCTTGGCCACGGCAACCAGGAAGGCATCCAGGCGCGGGCTGACCAACGGTTCGCCGCCAGTAATGCGCAAGCGCTCGATGCCGGCGGCTTCAATCAGGTAGGCCACGCCACGGGCCAGGGCATCCGCCGACAGTTCGTCCTGCGCAGCCACCAGGCGTTTGCCGTCTGGTACGCAGTAGGTACAGGCATAGTTGCAGGCAGCCGTCAGGCTGACGCGCAGGTTGCGAAAACGCCTGCCTTGACGATCGACGATCATGAATGACTCCGGCATGGGTGATGGGGCTGGCAAAAGCTGACTCATAAATCAGGTTTTTGCAAGCCCTACACACATTGCCGGTGTTCGTATCAGTATCAAGCCGCCACAATATCTGTAGGAGCGGCCTTGCGTCGCGAACGGGCTGCGAAGCAGCCCCAGGGTTTCAGCACAAATGTACAAATTGCCGGGGCTGCTTTGCAGCCCTTTCGCGACACAAGGCCGCTCCTACACAGGTCCTGTGCATGCATTAAGGCAGCGAATATCAGTTCGACGGTTCCGGGTCGCGCTTGCGCTTGTTGCCCATGCGCACACCAATGTCCATCAGGAACTGGAAGAAGCCTTCCTGGTCTTCCAGCACATTGCTCCAGAATGGCGAGTGATACAGTGCCACGGCGCCGTGCACCAGCGCCCAGGCAGCGCAGTAGTGGAAATACGGCGGCACGTCTTCGAGCTTGCCTTCGCTGATGCGGCCCTTGATCAGCTGGGTCAGGCGGTCGAAGTTGGAGGCACGGATACTGTGCAGCTGCTCGACCATTTCCGGTACCTGGTTGCCCTTGACCACCTTTTCTTCCAGGCGGTCGAACAGCCGGTAGCGTTGCGGGTCACGCATGCGGAACTCGAAGTAGGCGCGCGACAGGGCTTCCTTGTCGCGGTCGACGTCGGCCGAATGCAACAGCTCGTTCAGGTCGCGCTCGTAGTCGAGCATCAGGCGCAGGTAGATCTCCGCCTTGGACTTGAAGTGCTTGTAGATCGTGCCTTTGCCGATGCCCACGGCGTCAGCGATCATCTCGACGGTAACGCTGTCTTCACCCTGTTCAAGAAACAGTTTGAGCGAGGTGTCGAGGATTTCCTGTTCGCGACGGCGAAACTCACGGACCTTACGAGGTTCTTTCTGCATAGGAAGGACTGGATGACAATCGAAGCGGTTTATTATGCCTAACTTGCGGGAAATTGCACGGATCATCCAAGCATGTCTGTGTTTCACGATGCTTACGGCCATGCGCTGCGGGAGGAATGGAACGTCGACGTATTCCAAATCTGTTTAAAAAACGACCAAGAGGCACTGGCACTGCGCCAAACCTGACCAATACTTGAAGTGTTGGCGCGGCGCATCCCCCCCAAGTGGCGCGCCGATAAAGGTGCTCAGGGACCGCGTACCTTTGTTTTACTCCTAATGGTCTTAACCCGGATTCCCCCCCCAGAACCCGGGTTTTTTTTGGGTGTTTACAAGGGGCGCGCGCCAATGGCACAGGCGGGACTGGCCCGAAACAGATGTGGGAGCGGCCTTGCGTCGCGATGCGCCGCGCGGGCGGCGCTCGATCTCATAGGCGCTGAAATTGTTGTGGCAGGCACCTGGTGGCCATCACACAATCTTCAACCCCGGTGATTCAAGCCACCCGCGCCAGCGGGAACAACCGCTTGAAGTTGGCCGTGGTCTGCTCCGCAAGCTGCTCATAACTGGCCCCGCGCAACGAAGCCACATACTCCGCCACCTCCCGCACATACTGCGGCAAATTAGGCTTGCCACGGTGCGGTATCGGCGCCAGGTACGGCGAATCGGTCTCCACCAGCAACCGATCGACCGGCACCTGCCGCGCCACTTCGCGCAGGGCATCGGCATTGCGGAAGGTAACGATGCCCGACAGCGAAATGTAATACCCCAGGTCCAGCGCCGCCTTGGCCATCTCCCAGTCCTCGGTAAAGCAATGCAGCACGCCAGCCTGCGGCAAGCTGGCCTCACGCAGCAGCGCCAGGGTGTCGGCACGCGCCGCCCGGGTATGCACGATCACCGGTTTGCCAGTCTGCCGCGAGGCCTCCAGGTGCAGGCGGAACGAAGCCTGCTGCAACTCGGCAGCCTCAGGCTCGTAGTGGTAATCCAGCCCGGTCTCACCAATCGCCACTGCATGCGGGTGGCTCAGTTCGCGCAGCAGCCATTCCAGCGCCGGGGTTTCACCCGGCGCCAGGTCCAGCGGGTGCACGCCCACCGAGCAATCGACATCGGCGTATTGCTCACTCAGCGCCTTCACCGCGCCGGCGTTCTCGGCACTTACGCCAATGCACAGGAAATGCCCGACCCCGCGCTCACGCGCCGCCTGCAGGGCAGCATCGAGCGAGCCCTGGTGGGCGCTGAGGTCAAGACGGTCGAGGTGGCAATGGGAATCTACGAGCATGGGATAACAGCACACATGAAAAATGGGAAATCAGCGGGCGCCCGGCAATTGCAGCCAGTGGGCCAGCAGCGATTCAAGCAGCAGGGCGCGGTTGAGGTTGGCCTTGCCCAGCACCTTCTGGCGCTGCTCCAGAATCCACGCCTGCACCTCCAGCACCTTGGCCTGGCGGCTCTTCTGCGCCAGGTATTGCACTACCTTGCGCATATCAGCCAAGCCTAACCCCTCCTCGTCCTGGGTCAACTGGTAGCGCAGGATCAGGTGCGCCCAATCGCAGAACCAGTCGAACAGCAGCAACAGCGGCACACCGTTCCAGGCATCGGCCAACTGGCTGGGTGACTGCTGCTGCTTGAGCAGCTTCTTCACCCCTTCAGTGACCAGCGCACGCTGCTCGCGCACGCCTTGCGCCTGCAGGCTGACCGCCATCAGCGGTGAGCCGGCAGCCAGGGCCAACAACTCGTCGCGCTCGGCCTCGTCACTTTCGGGTAGCGCACCAGCCAGCCAGGCCCGGCTCTGGGCCAGCCTGGGCTGCGGGCAGGCAACCTGCTGGCAGCGGCTTTTGATGGTCGGCAGCAGGCGGCTGGGCTGGTGCGTAACCAACAGCAGCACAGTATCGCCAGAAGGCTCTTCGAGGCTTTTGAGCAGTGCATTGGAGGCGTTGACGTTCATCGCCTCCACCGGCTCGATCAACACCACCTTGCGCCCACCCAACTGAGCCGTCTGCACCACGAAGGCCACCAGCTCGCGCACCTGGTCGACCTTGATCGGCTTGTCGGCCTCCTCAGGCTCAAGGACGTAGTTGTCCGGGTGGCTACCGGCCTTGAGCAGCAGGCAGGATTTACACCCGCCGCAGGCGTCCAGCCCATGGGGCTGCTGGCAAAGCAGGCGAGCCATCAGGCGCTCGGCCAGGGCCCGCTTGCCGATACCTTGCGGCCCGTGCAGCAGGTAGGCGTGGGCGTGCTGGCTGCGGCCGGCGAGTTGCTGCCAGAGGGCCTGCTGCCAGGGGTAGGCCTCAGCCACGGCAACGTTCCAGAATACCCGGCAGCAGCGCATCGATATCGCGTTGCACAGCCTCCAGGGGCTGGGCAGCATCGAGCAGGCTGTAGCGCTGCGGCTCACGCTGGGCGCGCTGCAGGTAAGCCTGGCGTACCGCTTCAAAGAACGCCTGGCCTTCCTGTTCGAAGCGGTCCAGGCGACCGCGGGCAGCGGCGCGGGCCAAGCCTACTTCGACCGGCAGGTCGAAGACCAGGGTCAGGCCTGGGCGCAGGTCGCCCTGGACGAATTGCTCCAGGGTGGCGATACGCTCAACCGACAAACCGCGGCCTGCGCCCTGATAGGCATAGGTGGCATCGGTGAAGCGGTCACACAACACCACAGCCCCACGGGCCAGTGCCGGGCGGATCACCTGTGCCAGGTGCTGGGCGCGGGCGGCGAACACCAGCAGCAGCTCGGTGTCGGCTGCCATGCTCTCCTCGCTGGGGGCCAACAGCAGCTCACGCACCTTCTCGGCCAACGGCGTGCCGCCAGGCTCGCGGGTCAGAACCACATCCAGGCCCTGCTCGCGCAGGCGTGCAGCCAGGTAGTCGCGGTTGGTGCTCTTGCCCGCGCCTTCGGGGCCTTCCAAAGTAATAAACAAGCCGCTCACAGGCAGTCCTTAATGTTGATCGTCAGGCGTCGGCCGTTCGGCCGCTTGCGCGCCGCCAGCAGGGGCGCCCTGCACGGGTGCCTCGTCGGGCGCTGGCTGCGCTGCCGGCTCATCCGCCGGGGGCTGCGCGTCGTCGTCGCTCGGCGGCTGCTCGGTATCATCGCTACCTGGCTTTGCCTCTTGCTGCGGTGCGGGGCTGGAGCGGTAGTCCGCCCGGCGCTTCAGCTGGAACTCGCGCACCGCCGAGTTGTGGTCGTCCAGGTCGTCGGAGAACACATGGCTGCCATCGCCACGGGCGACGAAGTACAGGCTGGTGCCATCGGACGGGTTGAGCGCCGCGTGTATCGCCTCGCGGCCAACCATGGCGATGGGCGTCGGCGGCAGCCCCGTCATGGTGTAGGTGTTGTAGGGCGTCGGCTCGCGCAGGTCGGCGCGGGTGATCTTGCCGTTGTAGCGCTCACCCATGCCGTAGATCACCGTCGGGTCGGTCTGCAGCATCATGCCCAGGCGCAAGCGCCGTACGAAAACGCCAGCGATCTGCCCGCGCTCCTGGGGGATACCGGTTTCCTTCTCCACCAACGAGGCCATGATCAGCGCCTGGTACGGGTCGCGGTATGGCAGGTCGGTAGTGCGCTCCGCCCATTCCTTGGCCAGCACTTCGTCCAGGCGCATGTAGGCTTGCTGCAACAACTCGACGTCGCTCATGCCGCGCACGAAGCGGTAGGTGTCCGGGAAGAAGCGGCCCTCGGGGAACACGCCGGTATGGCCGAGCTTGTCCATCACTTCGGAATCCGACAGGCCATCGAGGGTGTGCTTGATCTTTTCATGCTTGGCCACGGCCGAGCGCACCTGGCGGAAGGTCCAGCCTTCGACCAGGGTCAGGTTGTACTGCACCACGTCGGCCCGACGCCAGGCGTCGAACAGCTGCTCGACGGTCATGCCGGGGGTGAGGCGATATTCGCCGGTGTGCAAGGGGGTACCGGCCATGTTGAAGCGCCAGTACAAGCGCAACCAGACCGCGTCGTCGAGCAACCCTTCGCTCTGCATGCGATAGAACATGCGGTTGGGGTTGGTGCCATTGGGCACGTCGAGCAAGCGCTCTTGCGTAACATGCAAGGGCTGCTCCAGGACCGAATTGACCTTCCAGGCCGACCAGCCCAAGGCCAGGCCGGCGAGGATCAAGCCCATTTCCAGCAGCAGCAGGAATTTACGTCTCACGAATTCAGGTTTCCAGTAACGTACGGGCAACGGCCTGCAGTTTACGGGTGAGCGGGCCCGGCGACCAGTTTAGCGCGGCAATGCCAAGCACGGGCCAGATGCCGTAGACGCTATTGCAAACAAATACTTCATCTGCCTGCTCCAGCATGTCGAACGGCAGGTCGCGGACCTGCGCCGGAATGCCCAGCAGCTGTGCCTGTTCCAGCAACGCGGCACGCATCACTCCGGCGACGCCGCAGCGGCTGAGGTCGGCCGTAAGCAACACGCCATCGCGCACCAGGAACAGATTGCTGTACACCCCTTCGATCACCCTGCCCTGCCCGTCACGCATCAGGCCTTCGGCATGTTCGCTGTCCTGCCATTCGGCACGGGCCAGCACCTGCTCCAGGCGGTTGAGGTGTTTGAGGCCAGCCAGCAACGGTTGTTCCCCAAGCCGGGTCTGGCATGGGAACAAACGCACGCCCTGCTCGGCATGTTCGACAGGATAGCTGGGCAACGGGCTGCCCTGCAGGATTCGCCGCGGTGCGGCACCGGCAACTGGCGCATAGCCACGCTGGCTGTCGCCCCGGGTAAGGATAAGTTTGGCTACACCATCACCGAGCTGGCTGGCATAGCGCAACAGTTCGTCGCGCACCAGCGCCAGGTCGGCGCTGATCGCCAGGCGCTGGCAACCCAGCGCCAGGCGTGCGAGGTGGCCGTCCAGCAAGCTGGGCCGGCCGCCGCGCACGGCAATGGTCTCGAACAGGCCATCGCCGTAGGCCAGGCCGCGGTTCTGCAGGTTGACTGCAGCCGCCGGCTGGCCATCGACCCAGCTGTGCATCAACCGGCGAACCGGCGGAATACCAGCGAACCGTTGGTGCCGCCAAAGCCGAACGAGTTGGACAGCACCACGTCGATTGGCATGCTGCGCGCCTGGTGCGGCACGAAGTCAAGGTCACAGCCTTCGTCCGGCTCGTCAAGGTTGATGGTGGGCGGTGCCATCTGGCTGTTGATCGCCAGCACGCTGAAGATGGCCTCTACAGCACCAGCGGCGCCCAGCAGGTGGCCGGTCATCGACTTGGTCGAGCTGACCGCCAGCTTGTAGGCATGCTCGCCGAACACGCGCTTGATCGCAGCCACTTCGGCCACATCGCCCGCAGGGGTCGAGGTGCCGTGGGCGTTGATGTAGCTGACCTCTTCCGGCTGGATACCAGCATCGCGCAGGGCGTTGGCCATGCAGCGGGCAGCACCTTCGCCGGTGTCGGGTGGCGAGGTCATGTGGTAGGCGTCGCCGCTCATGCCGAAACCAACCAGCTCGGCATAGATGGTCGCACCACGGGCCTTGGCGTGTTCCAGTTCTTCGAGCACCAGGGCACCGGCACCGTCGGACAGCACGAAGCCATCACGGCCCTTGTCCCACGGGCGGCTGGCCCGGCTTGGCTCGTCGTTGCGGGTAGACAGCGCACGCGAGGCACCGAAACCGCCCATGCCCAGGCCGCAAGCGGCCATTTCGGCGCCGCCGGCGATCATCACATCAGCCTCACCGTAGGCGATATTGCGTGCGGCCATGCCGATGCAATGGGTGCCGGTGGTGCAGGCGGTGGCAATGGCGTAGTTCGGCCCTTGCAAACCCAGGTGGATCGACAGGAACCCGGAGATCATGTTGATGATCGAGCCCGGCACGAAGAACGGCGAAATACGGCGCGGCCCCGAATCGTGCAGGGTGCGGCTGGTTTCTTCGATGTTGGTCAGGCCGCCGATACCCGAGCCCATGGCCACGCCAATACGCTCGCGGTTGGCGTCGGTGACTTCCAGGCCGGCATTACGCACTGCCTGGAAACCGGCCGCCAGGCCGTACTGGATGAACAGGTCGAGCTTGCGGGCCTCTTTGGCCGACAGGTATTGCTCAACCTCGAAGCCTTTCACCGAGCCGCCAAAACGGGTGGAGTAGGCAGACAGGTCCGTGTGTTCGATCGGACCAATGCCACTGCGGCCAGCCAGAATGCCCTGCCAGGTGCTCGGTACATCGGTACCCAGTGGCGACAGCATACCCATACCGGTGACCACGACGCGTCTACGCGACACAGTACTCTCCTTTTCTAATAACAGAGTCTCTTGCCATTGCATTCAAGCGCTGGAATGAAATGGCAACAGGCTCTTGGTGCGCGGTGAACGAAGCGGCCTGGAAAATGCGGGGCGCTCGCAAAGAAAAAACCGCACGCCGGCAAAGGCAGTGCGGTTTTCCCCGACAAGAAGCGTCGACTAAAGCGTCTTAGGCCTGGTGGCTTTTGACGTAGTCTACGGCAGCTTGAACGGTAGTGATCTTCTCGGCTTCTTCGTCAGGGATTTCGGTCTCGAATTCCTCTTCCAGAGCCATCACCAGCTCAACGGTGTCAAGCGAATCGGCACCCAGGTCATCGACGAAGGACTTCTCGAGAGTCACTTCTTCTTCCTTGACGCCCAGTTGCTCGGCGACGATTTTCTTGACGCGTTCTTCGATGGTGCTCATACCTAGTTTTCACTCCTAATGGACATATGTCAGGCAGCTGGCCGGTGGCTAATTTTATAGAAAGACGATCGCTTTTCAAGCGAAACGCACCTTCAGGCTAGTCACCACACCCGCTGCCTGGAATCTGGTTGCAGCTTTATAACGGATTTTAGGCTCGCAGTATGACTCTTTTTTTACGAAATCCGTCACATTGAGTTGCAGTGTTACATGTACATCCCGCCGTTGACCGGCACGGTAGCGCCGGTTACGTAGGCTGCACCGTCGGACGCCAGGAACGAAACCACCTTGGCAATTTCGTCGGCCTGGCCCAGGCGGCCCAGCGGAATCTGGGTCTGCAGGGCTTCGCGCTGCGCTTCTGGCAGCTCGCGGGTCATGTCGGTGTCGATGAAGCCCGGGGTCACCGAGTTGACGGTGATGCCACGCGAGCCCACTTCACGCGCCAGGGCGCGGCTGAAGCCTTCCAGGCCCGCCTTGGCGGCCGCGTAGTTGGCCTGGCCAGCGTTGCCCATGGCACCGACGACCGAGCCGATGCTGATGATACGGCCCCAACGGGCCTTGGTCATGCCGCGCAGCACGCCCTTGGACAGACGGTAGAGGCTGTTCAGGTTGGTTTCGATCACGTCGAACCACTCGTCGTCCTTCATGCGCAGCATGAGGTTGTCGCGGGTGATACCGGCGTTGTTGACCAGGATGGCCGGTGCGCCGAACTGCTCGCCGATGGCGGCCAGTACTGCTTCAACCGATTCGGCGCTGGTCACGTTCAGCTCCATGCCGGTGCCGGTGATGCCGTGCTCTTTCAGGGTGGCGGCGATGCGCTCGGCGCCGGACGCCGAAGTGGCGGTGCCGATCACGGTCGCGCCCTGGCGGCCCAGTTCGAGGGCAATGGCCTGGCCAATGCCACGGCTGGCGCCAGTGACCAATGCAACTTTACCTTGCAGGCTCATGCAAGCTTCTCCAAATCAGGCCAGTGCCGCGCGGGTGGCGGCAACGGCGTCAGGGGTGTTGAGGTTGTAGGTGGTCACGCCGTCGGCGCAACGCTTGTTCAGGCCAGCCAGGACTTTGCCCGGGCCGCACTCGACCAGGTTGACCGCGCCGTTTGCAGCCAGCGTCTGTACGCACTCCACCCAGCGTACCGGCTGATACAGCTGTGCCAGCAGGTCGTGCTTGAGGGCATCGAGGTCGGCAGCGACGGCGGCAGTGACGTTCTGCACCACCGGGATCTGCGGGGCCTTCCATTCGATGGCGTTGACGAATTCGGCAAAGCGCTCGGCGGCCGGCTTCATCAGGGCGCAGTGCGACGGCACGCTGACCGCCAGCGGCAGGGCGCGCTTGGCACCCTTGGCCTTGCATAGCTCCATGGCGCGGTCTACCGCAGCCTTGTTGCCGGCGATTACCACCTGGCCTGGCGAGTTGAAGTTGACGGCGCTGACCACCTGGTCTTCAGCCGCTTCGGCGCAAATCTCAACGACTACAGCGTCGTCCAGGCCGAGAATGGCAGCCATGGCGCCATGACCTGCCGGCACCGCCTCCTGCATCAGCTGACCACGGCGCTCGACCAGGCGAACGGCGTCCTTCAGGCTGATGCTACCCGCGGCAACCAGGGCGCTGTATTCACCCAGGCTGTGACCGGAAACGAAGGCCGGCTTGGCGCCGCCCTCCTCCAGCCACAGGCGCCACAGCGCGATGGACGCGGTGAGGATGGCCGGCTGGGTCTTGTCGGTCTGGTTGAGTTGTTCTTCCGGGCCTTCCTGAACCAGCTTCCACAGGTCGTAACCGAGCGCTGCGGAGGCTTCCTTGAAGGTTTCGATGATCACTGGCTTCTCAGCGCCGAGCTCGGCGAGCATGCCCAGCGACTGGGAACCTTGACCGGGAAAGACGAATGCGAGAGATGCAGACATTGAACAAGCCCTTATGATCTTGTCGTCGGATAGGGTGCACCGGGCTTTGGGCCAGGCGCGGAATCTGAAAGTTTGGATGAAGACGGAACCTAAGCGGTCACATTTAAGCACTTCATCGGCGATATGCCTAAGTTCTTTGTTTGCCTGTACCGGCCCTATCGCCGGCACAAGCTAAAGCAACAGGTCCTCCAACCGCCCATGCAAACGCTGCGGCAGGTTTTCCTGGATCTCGATCAACGCCCGCTGTATGGCACTCTGGAAGCCCTGCACCCCCGCCGAGCCATGGCTCTTGATGACGATGCCCTGCAACCCCAGAAAGCTCGCCCCGTTGTGCCGAGCCGGCGCCAGGTCGGCCTGCAGGCGCTTGAGCAACGGCATGGCCAGCGCCCCGGCAGCCCGCGACAACACGCCACCCTTGAACAACTGCTCGATGCGCGCACCGATCATGGTCGCCAGGCCTTCGCTGGACTTGAGCAGGATATTGCCGACAAACCCGTCGCACACCACCACGTCGGCCTCACCACGGTACAACCCGTCACCCTCGACGAAGCCGATGTAATTGAGCCCACGGGCATTCTGCAACAGGCTGGCAGCCAGCTTGACCTGCTGGTTACCCTTGATGTCCTCGGTACCGATGTTCAGCAACGCCACGCGCGGCCGATGCACGCCCAAAGCCTGGGTAGCCACCGAGCCCATCACGGCGAACTGGTAGAGGTTTTCGGCACTGCAATCGACATTCGCGCCCAGGTCGAGCAGCTGGCAGTAGCCGGCCTGGGTCGGGATCGCCGCCACCATGGCTGGCCGGTCGATACCGGGCAGAGTCTTGAGCACAAAGCGGGACAGCGCCATCAGCGCCCCGGTGTTGCCGGCACTGACGCAGGCCTGGGCCTTGCCGTCGCGCACCAGTTCGAGGGCGATGCGCATCGACGAGTCCGGCTTGCCGCGCAACGCCTGGGATGGCCGCTCATCCATGCCAACCACCTCACTGGCGGCGACAATCTGCAGGCGCGCGCGATCCGCAGCCGCAAGGCCGCTGACAAGATCTTCCAGGAGGGAGGGTTGACCGACGAGGGTCAGGTGCAGCGAGGGGGTAGCGGAAAGGCAGGCAATGCTAGCCTGAACAATGCTGCGGGGACCGAAGTCCCCGCCCATTGCGTCGATCGCGATGATCTGAGCGGACAAGGATTACTCGTCAGCGCCCTTGTCGACCACTTTGCGACCACGGTATACGCCTTCTGGCGAAACGTGGTGACGCAGGTGTACTTCACCGGTGGTTTTCTCTACCGACAGCGCGTTTTCCGACAGGGCGTCGTGCGAACGGCGCATGTCACGGGCAGAGCGGGATTTTTTGTTCTGCTGAACAGCCATAATTGATTAACTCCTAAACGTTTGGGTCACGCTTTAACTGCGCCAAAACACTGAACGGGTTGGACCGCGATACCTCGTCCTTGCTCGAATCGGGCTCGTCTGCGCCCGCCGGCTGCTGGCATTCTTCCGGATGATGAGCAGGCACAATTGGCAAGGCGAGCAAAAGCTCCTCCTCGATCAATGCCTGCAGATCCAAAGGATCTTCGCCCAGTTCCAGCACGTCATAGCCTTTCGGCAACGACTGGGTATTCGCACCCTCCTTCACCACGGCGTAAGTACATTCGCTGTGGATCGGCAGGGTGACCAGCTCAAGACAACGCTGGCAAACCATCTTGACCTCGACGTCAAGCTCGCTGTGGACAACCACCACGTGCTGTTCATCTCGTTCAAAATCGAACTTCGCCTGCACCGTACCGACATTGTCGGAAAGCGGGTCGCAGAGTCTTTCCAAATCAGCGAGTTGCAGCGAACCGTTAAGGGTTACGCCACGATCGGCTAATTTGCGCGGGTCAACGTGAGGTGGAATCGGGTCATTCAACATAGGCGCAGCATTCTAGGGATGCCCCCCGCCCCTGTCAAAGGAAATTAGGCGGCATCGTGCGTGATAGAATTTGTTCAACTGATTCAGGAGTCTACCATGCTTCCTCTGCTACTGGCTTCCAGCTCTACCTATCGCCGCGAACTGCTCGCACGCCTGCGCCTGCCCTTCACCTGGGCAAGCCCCGACATAGACGAGCGGCGCCTGGATGACGAACCGGCCGTGGAGCTGGTGCGACGGCTGGCAAGGCAAAAGGCCGAGGCCCTGGCAAGCAGCCACCCCGGGCACCTGATCATCGGTTCGGACCAGGTTGCCGTGCTGGGCGAACAGGTGCTGGGCAAGCCGCATTCGTTCGAACGAGCCTGTGAGCAGCTGCTGGAGTGCAGCGGCCAACAGGTGAGCTTCCTGACCGGGCTGGCACTGCTGAACAGCGCCACCGGGCAGTGCCAGGTGGATTGCGTGCCGTTTACCGTGACCATGCGCGAGCTGAGCCGGGAGCGGGTGGAGCGCTATGTGACGGCGGAGCAGCCGCTGGATTGCGCCGGCAGCTTCAAGGCGGAGGGGCTGGGGGTGAGTTTGTTCCAGAGCACCCATGGCTGCGATGCCACCAGCCTGATCGGGCTGCCGCTGATTCGGCTGGTGGATATGCTGACCAAGGAAGGGGTGGTTATTCCATAGCTCGGCTCGAGATCTTCGGCGCAGGTGAGATCGAGCGCCGCGCGGGCGGCGCTCGATCTCACAAACACCACAAATTGCGTGACGAACCTCAGCGCAACTGTGGCCCCTGGAACCCCATCCACATCGCCAGGTGCTCAGCCACGCTGGCCCCCACGCGCTTGGAGAAGCGGTCGAACGGCGATTCCTGCACGGTGAAGTCCACCAACTCCTTCTCGCCTACAATCTCGCGCGCCACGTAGCTGGCACTGCCCAGCCCATCCACCAGGCCCAGCGCCTTGGCCTGCTCACCCGACCACACCAGGCCGCTGAACAGCTCTGGGTGTTCCTTGTCCTTCAGGCGCTCTCCCCGCCCCTGCTTGACCATGGCAATGAACTGCTGGTGCGTGGTGTTCAGCACACCCTGCCAGAACTCGGTCTCTTCCGGCTTTTGCGGCGAGAACGGGTCCAGGAAGGCCTTGTGCTCGCCGGCGGTGTAGGTACGCCGCTCCACCCCCAGCTTCTCCATGGTGCCAACAAAGCCGTAACCGGCCGCCGTCACACCAATCGAACCCACCAGGCTGGCCTTGTCGGCATAGATCTCGTCCGCCGCGCTGGCGATGTAGTAAGCCCCGGAAGCACCGAGGTCGGCGATCACCGCGTACAGCTTGATGGCCGGGTATTCGGCACGCAGACGGCGGATTTCGTCATACACGTACCCCGACTGCACCGGGCTGCCACCCGGGCTGTTGATGCGCATCACCACAGCCTTGGTCTTACTGTCCTTGAACGCGTCGCGCAGGCTCTTGACGATATTGTCGGCGCTGGCAGCCTCCTGGTCGGCAATCACCCCGCGCACCTCGACCAGCGCGGTATGGCTGGCACTGCGCGATGCCGCCTTGTCCATATCCATCAGTGGCGAGAACAACGCCAGGATGCCGAACAGGTAGACGAAGGTCAGCAGCTTGAAGAAAATCCCCCAGCGCCGCGACCGGCGCTGCTCCTGCACGCTCGCCAGCAAGGTCTTTTCCAGCAGCTTCCAGCTCTTGCGTTCTTCACGCTCCTCGGGCTCGGCCTCAGGGGCTTTCCATTCGTCTGCCATGCTTACCTACCTTGGAAGTGAAATTGCAGAACCGCCCAGCCACTCGCGCAACTGGGCAAAGTGATCGATGCATACCTGCGGGCCGAATTCGGCCAGCGCCTGCAGCGACATGGCGCCATAGCCCACAGCCACCGAATGCATGCCGGCATTACTGGCCATCTGCAAGTCGAATGCCGAATCGCCGACCATCAGCGCACGCCCTGGTTCGACACCGCAATGGCCGAGGATTTCCTCGAGCATCAGCGGATGCGGCTTGCCACGGGTCTCGTCAGCGGCACGAGTGATGTCGAAGAACTGCTCCCAGCCATTGGCCTTGAGCACCCGGTCCAGCCCGCGGCGAGCCTTGCCGGTGGCCACCGCCAGGCGATAACCCTCGGCACGGAAGGCATCCAGCGACTCGACCACACCGTCAAACAGCGGCGAGGGCTGCTGATCCAGCTCCATGTAGATATCGGCGTAGTGCTGGCGGAAGCTTTCGACCTGCGCAGGCGCCAGGTGCGGGTACAGGGTATGGATCGCTTCACCCAGAGCCAGGCCGATGATGCCCTTAACCGCGTCGTCGCTGCTTTGCGCTTCACCAGCACGCTCGGCGGCAGCGTTCATGGCCTCGACGATACGCCCGATGGAATCGGCCAGGGTGCCGTCCCAGTCGAAGATCAGTAGCTCATAGCCTTTTTTCATAGGTCAGGACGCACTCAAACGTTCAACGGTTTTCGCCCAGACTTCATCCACAGGCGCTTCGAGCTTCAGCTCACCACCGTCCGGCAGCGGCACGGTCAGCGCATAGGCATGCAGGAACAGGCGCTTGCCACCCAGCTCACGAATTTCGCGGCTGAAGTCTTCGTCGCCGTACTTGCTGTCGCCGGCAATCATGTGCCCGGCATGCAGGGTGTGCACGCGGATCTGGTGGGTACGGCCGGTGATCGGGCGCGCCTCGACAATGGTGGCGAACTCGCCAAAGCGGCGCAGCACGCGGAACAGGGTCAGCGCCTCCTTGCCCTCGTCGTTCACTTCGACCATGCGCTCACCAGAGCGCAGGTTGCTCTTGAGCAGTGGCGCGTTGACCTGCTTCTTCGAGGTTGGCCAGTGCCCACGCACCAACGCCATGTAGCGTTTGTCGACGCCATCACCGCGCAGGGCGGCGTGCAGGTGGCGCAGCATGCTGCGCTTCTTGGCGATCATCAGCAGGCCGGAGGTGTCGCGGTCCAGGCGGTGCACCAGCTCCAGTTCCTTGGCGTCCGGGCGCAGCTGGCGCAACGCCTCGATCACGCCAAAGCTCAGGCCACTACCGCCATGCACGGCGATGCCGGCTGGCTTGTTCATCACGATCAGCGCCTTGTCTTCATAGACAATGGCGGCCTCAAGGCGCTGCAGCAGGCCCTGGGCCACCGGTGCCGGCTCGTCACGCTCCGGCAGGCGGACGGGCGGTACCCGCACGATGTCGCCGGCCTGGATCTTGTATTCCGGCTTCACGCGGCCCTTGTTGACCCGTACCTCACCCTTGCGCAGGATGCGGTAGACCAAGGTCTTGGGCACGCCCTTGAGCGCCGTGATAAGGAAATTGTCGATGCGTTGGCCGGCAAGCTCCGGCGCGACTTCGATCAGCTGAACGCCGGAAGTCGGAGGGGTATTGGTCGTCATGGCGGGAATCATAACAATTTTTTATGGAATTGAAGCACTTAATCATTGCTGCTATAGTCGCGAACGCCGCCAAAAGCGGCAGGCCAGTGAAACCAGGCCCTTGGCCGGTTCATGACCTACGCAATTCTCCAGGACGCGAGGCCGTCCTACGGGGTTTTCGCCAGTTTACCGAATTGCCTGGAATCGCCACCAGCGCTGTGTAGAGAAGACCGAAAAAAAACGACAAGTGTGGTTTTTCACCTGCTTACCCGATTCTTTTCGCTGCACCTCTGCCCGCCCCGTCGCTTCCACGCAACGCAAGGCGAATACTTCGGAAATACCTGCCTTGGATATGTAATGGCGTCAGCTTCCCATTTGAAGCTGGCGAAAAATGCAACCCGTTGCGGATTCAGCGCGCGGCAGCACCCGAATTATCAGGGATACGTGCAGGGTGGAGATGCACAGCCCTCGGACCGTGTAGCACCGCGTCCGGCCACCAGCCCACTGAACGGCTGGCGAGCGGATAAGGTCCTGAACAGATGCCCCCGGGCGTCCACGGCTGAAGGTTGATTCCTCCTCCTGACTGAGTGCACAAGGCCCGCTTGGTTGATTCGGATACCCATTCGAAGCCACCGGGGCCTTGTTGGCACCGCAGCAAACAGGACGCGTCGTCGCGACAACGGCAGGCTGGGTGACCGGCTGGTGCCGAACGTTGCTCGACACGGGGGTGGCCCGGCCACCCTTTGCGCACCTTGGCACCGACCATGAGACGTCGTGTGTGCCGAACGCCGTTTCCGGCAGCCCGGAAACCGACGGTACAACATGAAAAGAATGCTGATTAACGCGACTCAACCCGAAGAGTTGCGTGTAGCCCTGGTGGACGGCCAACGTCTCTACGACCTGGATATCGAGTCCGGCGCGCGTGAGCAGAAGAAGGCCAACATCTACAAAGGCAAGATCACCCGCATCGAACCCAGCCTCGAAGCCGCCTTCGTCGACTTCGGTTCCGAACGTCACGGCTTCCTGCCGCTGAAAGAAATCTCCCGCGAATACTTCAAGAAAGCCCCTGAAGGCCGGGTCAACATCAAGGAAGTGCTCAGCGAAGGCCAGGAAGTCATCGTCCAGGTCGAGAAGGAAGAGCGCGGCAACAAAGGCGCCGCCCTCACCACCTTCATCAGCCTGGCCGGCCGCTACCTGGTACTGATGCCGAACAACCCGCGTGCCGGTGGCATCTCCCGCCGCATCGAAGGCGAAGAGCGCAACGAACTGCGCGAAGCCCTGAACGGCCTGACCGTGCCGGGTGACATGGGCCTGATCGTGCGCACTGCCGGCCTGGGCCGCAGCAGCGAAGAAATGCAGTGGGACCTCGACTACCTGCTGCAACTGTGGACCGCCATCAAGGAAGCGTCCCTGGACCGCGCCGCGCCATTCCTGATCTACCAGGAAAGCAACGTCATCATCCGCGCCATCCGCGACTACCTGCGCCAGGACATTGGCGAAGTGCTGATCGACAGCATCGATGCCCAGGAAGAAGCCCTGACCTTCATCCGCCAGGTGATGCCGCAGTACGCCAGCAAGGTCAAGTTGTACGAAGACAGCGTGCCGCTGTTCAACCGTTTCCAGATCGAAAGCCAGATCGAAACCGCCTTCCAGCGCGTGGTCGACCTGCCGTCCGGCGGCTCGATCGTGATCGACCCGACTGAAGCCCTGGTGTCCATCGACATCAACTCGGCACGCGCCACCAAAGGCAGCGACATCGAAGAAACCGCCCTGCAGACCAACCTGGAAGCGGCCGAGGAAATCGCCCGCCAGCTGCGCCTGCGTGACATCGGCGGCCTGATCGTCATCGACTTCATCGACATGACCCCGGCGAAGAACCAGCGCGCCGTGGAAGAACGTGTGCGTGAATGCCTGGAAGCCGACCGCGCCCGCGTGCAGGTTGGCCGCATCTCGCGTTTCGGCCTGCTGGAAATGTCCCGTCAGCGCCTGCGCCCGTCGCTGGGTGAAAGCAGCGGCATCGTCTGCCCACGCTGCTCGGGCACCGGCATCATCCGTGATGTCGAGTCGCTGTCGCTGGCCATCCTGCGCCTGATCGAAGAAGAAGCCCTGAAGGACCGCACCGCCGAAGTACGTGCCCAGGTGCCGATCCCGGTGGCCGCGTTCCTGCTCAACGAGAAGCGCAACTCGATCACCAAGATCGAACTGCGTACCCGTGCACGCATCATCATCCTGCCGAACGATCACCTGGAAACCCCGCACTTCGAAGTCCAGCGCCTGCGCGACGACAACCCGGAAGTGCTGAACAACCAGTCCAGCTACGAAATCGCCGCCGCCGAAGCCGAAGAAGCACCGCAGCCAACCGCCACCCGCACTCTGGTTCGCCAGGAGGCTGCGGTCAAGACCGCCCCGGCTCGCGCCAATGCACCGGTACCGGCCGCCGAAGAAGAGCCGCAGCCTGCCGCGCCAGTCGCCCCTGCCCCGAGCGCCCCGGAGCCAAGCCTGTTCAAGGGCTTGGTGAAGTCGCTGGTCAGCCTGTTCGCCGGCAAGGAAGAACCTGTTGCCGCTCCAGTCGTCACCGCCGCCGAGAAACCGGCCGCCGAGCGCAGCCCGCGTAACGAAGAGCGCCGCACCGGTCGCCAGCAAAGCCGCAACCGCAACGGCCGCCGCGACGAAGATCGCAAGCCGCGCGAAGAGCGTGCCGAGCGCGCCCCACGCGAAGAGCGCCAGCCACGCGAGGAACGCGCACCGCGCGAAGAGCGTGCGCCACGTGAAGAACGTGCACCACGCGAAGAGCGTGCACCGCGTGAAGAACGTGCACCACGCCAGCCACGCGAAGACCGCCGCGGCAACCGAGGCGAAGAGCGCGTGCGCGAACTGCGCGAGCCGCTGGACGCCACCCCACCCGCCGAACGCGAAGAGCGCCAGCCACGCGAAGAGCGCGTAGCCCGTGAAGAGCGTGCACCGCGCGAAGAACGTGCTCCACGCGAAGAGCGTGCTCCACGTGAAGAGCGCGCCCCTCGTGAAGAGCGTGCGCCACGCGAAGAACGCGCCCCTCGTGAAGAGCGTGCGCCACGCGAAGAACGTGCCCCTCGTGAAGAGCGCGCTCCACGCGAAGAACGCGCCCCTCGTGAAGAGCGTGCCCCACGCCCACCACGCGAAGAGCGTCAGCCACGCGCTGCTGAAGAAGCGGCCGAACAGGCTGCCGAGCTGGCCGAAGAGCAACTGCCGAACGAAGAGCTGCTGCAGGACGAGCAGGAAGGCGCCGATGGCGAGCGTCCGCGCCGCCGTTCGCGTGGCCAGCGTCGCCGCAGCAACCGTCGTGAGCGCCAGCGCAACGCCAATGGCGAGTTGATCGACGGCGAAGAAGAAGGCAGCGAAGAGCAGCCACAACAGCACCAGGCCACCGAGCTGGGTGCCGAACTGGCCGCTGGCCTGGCCGTGACTGCTGCCGTCGCCAGCAGCAACATCAGCGCCGACGCCGAAGCCCAGGCCAACCAGCAGGCCGAGTTGGCTACCGCCGAAGTTGCTGCAGTTGCAGTAACCGACAACAGTGAAGCCGCCCAGCCGGTTGAGCAGGTCGAAGCCGTCGCCAAGGCTGAAGAAGTTGCCGTGGCCCCAGTGGTCGAGCAGCCGGTCAGCGAGCCTGTGGCTGTGGTCGAGGCAACTGCCGAGCCTGTGGTCGAAGTCGCTGCACAGCCTGTGGTCGAAGAGGCACCTGCTGCCGAACCGGCCGTGATTGCAGAAGCGGTGGTTAGCGAAGCGCCGGTAGCAGCGCCTGCCGTCGAAGCCGGCGAGATCGAACAGGCCCCGGCCGTGGTCGAGGTCGCTGCGGTTGCCGAGCAGCCTGCACCGGTTGTCGAAGCCCAGCCAGAAGTGGTGGCTGAGCCTGCACCCGTGGTGGTCGAGCCCGCACCGGTCGAAGCCCCTGCTGCGGTAGAACCTGCCACTGTCATGCTGGCCAACGGCCGCGCACCGAACGACCCGCGTGAAGTGCGCCGCCGCAAGCGTGAGGCCGAGGCTGCTGCCAAAGCCGCACAGGAAGCTGCCGCTAGCGAGGAGCCAGCCCTGGAAGCCGCCGATGAGCACAAGCCTCATCACGGTTGATAGCCAAGGCTGAATGAAAAAGCCCCGCCAGTGCGAACTGGCGGGGCTTTTTCTTGGCCCATTACTTCAGATCAGCGCCGGTTCCACCCTTTGTAGGAGCGGCTTTAGCCGCGAACACCGGCGCAGCCGGTGCCATCCACCGCGCTGGATTCTTCGCGGGCACGCCCGCCCCCACAGGTAGAGCACCAACTCGAACCCTCAATGTGGCGAGCCACACATACCTCGCAGACCTGCCAGCAGTCACTGCGCCGCTCCGCTGATAGCGTTGAGCTGCATTCGCACTCAATCATTCACCGGAGAAACAAATGAACCATCAACCAGGCATCATGGCGTGCTACTTCCGCTCCTGGCGTGACATCGCAACTGGCAACCCGGACAACAAGGTATCCATGCGCGAACTGCCCGACGAAGTGGACATCGCCTTTGTCTTCCCGGATGGCAACGAACCTGCCGAATACTGGAAACAACTCGAGTCAGATATCATCCCCGCACTGCACCAGAAACAGATCAAGGTAGTCCGCACGGTGGCCATCGATGAACTGATCAAGCCAGGCGCGACAGCAAAGGCTATTTTTCAGCGCTTCTTCAGCTCAACCAATGGCCTGGATGGCCTCGATATCGATATCGAGCACACCCTGAGCGAAAGCGAACGCAAGCAGGCCGAAAGGATTTCACTAGAGCTGAAAGCACTGCTGGGCCAAGGCCGCCTGTTCATCTACGACACCAACGAGAGGGGTGACGTCAACTTGCTTCGCTCGCTGGAGCAGCAACTGGACTACGTGCTTTTCCAGGCATACGGCCAGAGCCCAAGCCGCGTGCAGGGGCATTTTGACCGGATGTTCAAGGATTTTCTTGCCCCATCGAAGTTTCTGGTTGGCTTCTCGTTCTATGAAGAGCGAGGCTATAAATGGGGTGATGTGCGCGATCCGTTTGAAACCAGCACTGCCCACGCCTACGCCAGCTGGCACCCAAGCCAAGGCACCAAGGGCGGAATCTTCTCGTATGCCGTAGACCGTGACGGCGTGAAGGAAGGTGATGATGCGTTGCAGCCCACTACCTTCGAGTGGACCCGTAAATTGAAGAAGCTGCTGTAACAGTTGGAGGGTATGGCACCGGCCACGCCGGTGTTCGCGGCTAAAGCCGCTCCTACAGGTACCGCGCAAAACCGAAACCTGCGCGGTAGATGTAGGAGCGGCTTTAGCCGCGAAAGGGACGGTACAGGCAATGAATCAGTACAGGTTCGGCTCCATTTCCAGCTCAACCCCAAACCGCTCTAGGATATCCGCCTGGATCTGCCGCGCCAGCGCATGCATCTGTGCACCGCTCGCCTGGCCATAGTTGACCAGCACCAGCGACTGCAAGCGATGCACACCGGCATCACCTTCGCGATGGCCTTTCCAGCCCGCCTGCTCGATCAACCAGCCCGCCGCCAGCTTCACCTGGCCATCGGCCTGGGGATATGCAACCACGCCCGGATACTGCGCACGGATACACTCGACCTGTTCAGCCGAAACCACCGGGTTCTTGAAGAAGCTCCCGGCATTGCCAAGCTCTGCCGGGTCTGGCAGCTTTTCGCGGCGAATGCTGCAAATTGCCTCGCTGATCGCCTGCGCCGTCGGCTCGGTCACGCCCTGCTCCGCCAGGCGCTGGCGCACCGGGCCGTAGTCCAGGTGCGCCTGCAGGGTGCGGTTCAAGGTAAAGCGCACGCGCAGGATCAACCAGCGCCCAGGGTTGCGCTTGAACAGGCTGTCGCGATAACCAAAGGCACATTCCGCCAAACCGAAGTCACGCAGTGCACCGGTCTCACGGTCCAGGGCGGTGAGGCCGGCGAACACGTCCTTGATCTCTACCCCATAGGCGCCCACGTTCTGCATCGGCGCGGCGCCCACGGTGCCGGGGATCAGGCTGAGGTTCTCCAGCCCGCAGAAGCCTTGAGCCAGCGTCCACTGCACGAACGGGTGCCAAGGTTCACCAGCCTCGGCCTCGATCACGACACGCTCGCCATCGTCGCTGAGCACGCGCCGGCCACGGCTGGCCATGTGCAGCACCCATGCATCGATATCACGGGTCAGCAGCAGGTTGCTGCCGCCGCCGATCACCAGCACCGGCAGGCCACGTTGCTGCGCCTGGCCCAATACCTGGCGCACTTCCTGGTCATCATGCGCCTGGCTGAAATACCGCGCCTTCACGTCGATGCCGAAGGTGTTATAAGGCTTGAGCGATACCTGCTCCTGCCACTGCACTGTCATAGCCGCCCCTTGATTTCCAGTACCAGCGCCTGGCACGCCGCTTCGACCAGGTCGAGCACCTGCTCGAAGCCGTCGGCACCGCCGTAGTACGGGTCTGGCACTTCATCCAGCGCTGCACCATAGCGGCGCAAGAACAGGTCAAGCTCGCCTGCCGCCGTGTGCGGGCGCAAGGCACGCAGATCGCGCAGGTTGCTCTCGTCCATGGCCAGGATCAGGTCGTACTCGGCAAAATGCGCCGCCTTGACCTGCTGGGCGCGCTGCTGCGACAGGTCATACCCACGCGCCAGCGCCGCCTTGCAGGTGCGGCTGTCTGGCGCCTTGCCAACATGCCAGTCGCCGGTGCCGGCAGAAGCCACCTGCACCTTGTCGGCAAGCCCGGCAGCCTGCAATTGCTGGCGCAGCACGCCTTCGGCGGTGGGCGAACGGCAGATGTTGCCCAGGCAGACGAACAGGACGCGCATCAAGCCTCCAGCAAGCGCCTTACGCGCTCCAGGTCTTCAGGGGTATCCACGCCCACGGCGGGCGCCTCGATGGCGTCCTCTACGTGAATGCGCACACCGTGCCACAGGGCACGCAGCTGCTCCAGCGCCTCGGTCTGCTCGAGCCAGCATGGGCCCCAGCTGACGAAGTCCTGCAGGAAACCGACGCGGTAGGCGTACATGCCGATGTGGCGGCGGTAAGGCACACCCGCCGGCAGCTGGTTGCGGTCCTTGGCAAAGGCATCGCGAGCCCAGGGCAGCGGCGCACGGCTGAAGGTCAGGGCCAGGCCGTTGTTGTCGCTGACAACCTTGACCGCATTGGGATTGAACACGGTTTCCGGGTCGAGGATCGGCTCGGCCAGGGTGGCGATACCGGCTTCCGGATGCGCAGCCAGGTTGGCCGCCACCTGGTCGATGATGACTGGCGGGATCAGCGGCTCGTCGCCCTGTACGTTGACCACAATGGCGTCAGCCGGCAGGCCGAGATGCGCAGCCACTTCGGCCAGGCGGTCGGTGCCCGACTCATGGTCGGCACGGGTCATCAGCACTTCGGCACCAAAGGCCTGGCAGGCTTCGAAGATGCTGGCGTCGTCGGTGGCGACCACCACCCGGCCGGCGCCGCTCTTGCGCGCCTGTTCCCACACATGTTGCACCATCGGTTTGCCGGCGATCGGCAACAATGGCTTGCCCGGTAGGCGCGTGGAGCGTAACCGGGCGGGGATGACCACGGTGAAGTTCAGGCTCATTTGTCCAGGCGCTCGTCGTCGCTCAGGGTGCGCGCCTCGCTTTCCAGCATGACCGGGATACCATCGCGGATCGGGTAGGCAAGGCCTGCGCCCTTGCTGATCAACTCGGTCTTGTCGGCGCTGAGCTTGAGCGGGCCCTTGGTGATCGGGCAGGCCAGGATATCGAGCAGTTTGGTGTCCATTGGAGGCTTCCTTTAGGCCAGGTGGCCGGAAATTGAAAACGGGCTCAGGGCTTGCGCAGCAGGCGTTGCAACTGGTTGTCGAACCAGCTGCTGAAAGCCTGTGTGGGCTGCGCCTCGACGGCCAGGTACCACCAGTCGTCGGCGGCGAAGGCCCGGCATTTCACCGCGTCCTTCTCGGTCATGACCAGCGGCAGCGACGGGCTGAAGGCCAGGCTCTGGGCGCTGAACTGCGCATGGTCGGCGAAAGGATGCGGCACCGGCTGCCAGTTTAGCCCCAGCAAGGTATTGAAGAAACGTTGCGGGTTGCCGATACCGGCCACCGCGTGCAGGCGCTGGCCTGCGGGGAAATGGTCGAGCGAGCGGCGCTCGCCGCTGCGCAAGTTGACCAGGGCGGACGGCTGCAGGCAGAAGCCAAAGCCATCGGCACGGTCTGCGCTGGCGCCGTTGAACAGCACCGCGTCGGCACCCTGGAGGCGCTCGGCGGGCTCACGCAGGGGGCCGGCGGGCAGGCAGCGGCCATTGCCCAGGCCACGGGCGGCATCGATCAGCACCAGCTCCAGGTCACGGGCCAGGCGGTAGTGCTGCATGCCGTCGTCACACAGGACCAGGTCGAGCGGTTCGCTGGCCAGCAATGCCTGCACGGCGCGAGAGCGGTCGGGGTCGATCATCAGCGGCACGCCAGTACGCTGCACGATCAGCAGCGGCTCGTCGCCGGCCTGGTCGGCAGCTTGATCAGCCTGCACGCGCCAGGGCAGCTGCGGCGGCTTGGCGCCATAGCCACGGCTGACCACGCCAACCTTCAGCCCCTGCTGGCGGCAGTGCTCGATCAGCCAGAGGATCATCGGTGTCTTGCCGGTGCCACCGACGGTGATGTTGCCTACCACGATGACCGGCACCGGGGCCCGGTAGCTGGCGCTTTCGCCACTGAGAAAACGCGCCCGCTTGCGCGTGACCACGCGGCGGTACAACGCCTCCAGCGGGCGCAGCAGCGCCAGCGCCGGGTGCCCGGTGTACCAGGCGGCGAGCAAACGGTCGGCGAAGGCCATCAAGGCGTGCCCTGGGCCGCCTCGACGGTGGTCATGCGCAACTGGCTGAAACCGAGCTTGCCGGCGGCATCCATTGCGGTGACCACGGCCTGGTGCGGGGTCTTGCCGTCGGCGCTGATGGCCAATGGCAGCTTGTTGTCGCCGCCCGACTCACGCTCGATCGCTTCGCTGAGGGTGGCAAGGTCGCTCTTGGGCAGCAGGTGGTTGTTCACCGAGTACACGCCTTCGGCGCTGATGGTGATTTCCACCAACTTGCCCTCGTCGGCCGGTGCCTGTTCGGCGCTGGCGGCCTCGGGCAGCTCCACGCGCAGCTGGGTTTCGCGGGTGAAGGTGGTGGTGACCACGAAGAACAGCAGCAGGACGAACACCACGTCGATCAGCGACGCCAGGTTGATGTCGACGTTCTCCCGCTGGCGATTGCGCCGGAACTTCACGCCTTGCCTCCGGCCACTTCCACTTCACGGTCGCCCTGCAGCACCTCCACCAGCTTGATCGCCTCCTGCTCCATGCCCACCACCAGCTCATCGATGCGGCGCAGCAGGAAGCGGTGGAAGAACACCGCCGGGATACCGACCATCAGGCCGGCCGCCGTGGTGACCAGGGCCTTGGAGATACCACCGGCCAGCACCGCAGCGTTGGCGGTCATCTGCGAACCCATAAAGGCGCTGAAGATGTCGATCATGCCCAGCACGGTACCCAGCAGGCCCAGCAGCGGAGCCATGGCGGCGATGGTGCCGAGGGTGCTGATGTAGCGCTCCATCTCGTGGATGACACGCGAGGCGGCCTCCTCGATGCACTCTTTCATGATTTCGCGGCCATGGCGCGAGTTGGCCAGGCCTGCGGCAAGGATTTCGCCCAGTGGCGAATCGGCGCGCAGGGCCTTGAGTTTGTCACTGGTCAGTTGCTTGTCCTTGATCCACATCCATACCTGGCCCAGCAGGTGCGGCGGGGTCACGCGACTGGCGCGCAGGGTCCACAGGCGCTCGACGACAATAGCCATGGCAGCGATGGAACTCAGAATGATCGGCAGCATCATCCAACCACCGGACTTGACCAATTCCCACACAGTAAACGCCCCTTCGGAAAAAGGCCGCCACTCTACCATAGGCGCGCCGAGGGCTCATCTGCCGGAGGTCAGGGAATTGGCCGGGCCAGTTTCAAGCTTGGGCTTTGGGGGGCTGGTCTGGCCTCTTCGCGGGTAAACCCGCTCCCACAAGTATTGCACTGAACCTGTG
>NZ_JBDJLK010000041.1:0-53101 GCF_039673335.1 Pseudomonas sp. TWI929 | reverse complement strand
TGGTCGTTTTTTGGTGCTCAACCCCGCTAAGGGTCAGTCACATGTAAAACAGATCTACCGTACTGAGGCTGCGGTGGCCCTGTCACAGGCCAGCAACGAGCGGATCAGCAGCTTGATCTCGTCCTTGAGCACCGCCACCTGGTCCAGGTGGGCAAACCGGCAATCGGCAATTTCATGCAGGGCCTTGGGGTGCGGCGCATCGGCAAACTCTGCCTCGAACACATAGTGCATGCGCTCTGCCGCTTCATGGCGCATCAACAAGGTCAACGAATCGGCCTGCAACCCGGTTTCTTCCAGCAATTCGCGCTCGGCCGCCTGCACAGGTGTCTCGCCGGGCTCGATCTTGCCGCCGGGCAGGGTCCAGGCGGCATTGGGCTTCCGCACCCATAACCATTTATGGGTTTGCTTGCCATGCCGGCAAATGACCGTGGCGCGATGCTTGACTGGCTTCATTTGGGTTCCTGGACGAATCCCTTATTCCATGAAGTTTCGGCCCCAGGCGGCAATAAACGTTGCGTTGAAGCTGACGAACGGTCAGTACGGCACGGTACCACTCAAGGCTTCGATAGCTTCGATCAACTCGTCATACCCCACCGGCTTGTTCAGGTGCCGGTCGAAGCCCGACTGGCGAGACTTGTACTGATCGGCGCTGGCGCCATAGCCGGTGAGGGCGATGGCCGGGGTGTGGCGCAGGTGCACATGGGCTCGTAACGCCTTGATCAAAGCATGGCCGTCCATGACCGGCATGCCGATATCTGACAAGATGATGTCGAACTCTTCGCTTATGGCGGCTTCCAGCGCCTTGCGTGGATCACTGAAAGCGCAGACGCTGGCGCTCTCCATTTCCAGCAGCTCTTGCATGACCTCCAGCACGTCCACGGAGTCGTCCACCAATAGCACGCGGATGCCGTTCAAGCGGCCTTCGCCAGGCTGGTCGGCACCTTGTGCGGGCTGCGGGCCGCGCACATCGCACAATGGCAGGCAGACGGTAAAGGTGCAGCCCATGCCCAGCCCGGCCGAACGGGCCTGCACCGTGCCGCCCTGGGCTTCGACCAGTTGCCGCACCAGCGACAAGCCAATACCCAGGCCCTCGCGGCTATGGCTGGCCAATTGCGGTGCAGCCTGGCTGAACAGGTCGAAGATATGCTCCAGGCTGTCGTGGTTCAGCCCCACGCCGTGGTCAATCACCAGCAGGCGTGCCTGGTCTTCGTCGTGGCTAAGCACCAAGCGTATCTCACTGCCTGCGGGGCTGAACTTCAAGGCGTTGTTCAACAGGTTCCAGATGATCTGTTCCAGCCGCGTGACGTCGCCCTCGATCATCAGCGGCAGCCCGTCGGCGGGCAGCTCCAGGCGCACCAGGCAGGGGTGTTGTTCGCTCAGCACCACGGCATGAATACCCTGCAGGATGGCGCCAAGGTCAACCGGCTCGGTTTTCAGTTTCAGCTTGCCGGTGCGGATGCGCGCCACATCCAGCAGGTCATCTATGATCCGCGCCTGGCTGGAGACAGCCTCGCAGATGGTGCCGACGGCCTTGCTGGCGGTGCTGATGTTCTTGATCGATGGCAAGCGACGAAGGATTTCGGCATTAAGCTGGATCAGGTTCAACGGGTGCTTGAGTTCATGGGACATGACAGCGAAGAACTCGTCCTTCATGTGGCTGCTGTTCTGCGACTCGGCCAGCTGCTTGCTCAGGCGCTCCTCGCCCAGGCGCACGCGCTCTTCGGCGGCGTGGCTGATACTGATGTCGATGAAGGTCAGTACCGTGCCGTCGATTTTCTGTTCGCTGGAGCGGTAGGGTAACAGGCGCGCCAGGTACCAGTGATCGTCCTGGCCGCCGATTTCGCGCTCGATAACGGTCTCGCCCTGGGCCACGGCGCGGGCATCGTCGGCCAGCGCCGGGTAATCCAGGCGGTGGGTGATATCGAGCAGGGAGCGGCCGGTGTCGACCGGCAATATGTTGAACAGGTCGGTGGCGCGCGGGGTGAACCAGCGGATATGCAGGTTGCGGTCGACAAACACCGTGGCGATCTCGGTGCAGGCAATGAGGTTGCTGAGGTAGTCGTTGACCTTGTCGGTTTCCTCGACCTTGTTCTTCAGCTCGTAGTTGACGGTCAACAGTTCCTCGTTGATCGACTGCAGCTCTTCCTTGCTGGTTTCCAGCTCTTCGCTGGCCGAGCGCAGTTCTTCGTTGATGGCCTGCATTTCTTCGTTGGAGGCGGTCAGCTCCTCGCTGGAGACCTCCGATTGCTCGATGGTTTCCTGAAGTTGCAGACGTGTACGTTGCAACTCGCGCTCCAGGTTGTGCATGACCATGCTGTCGGTCTGACGGATAACCCCAGGCAACGGCAAGGATGGGTCGGGCATGCGCTCTTCGAACACCACCAGCAGGCAATCGCTTCCATTAAGTTCGTCCCTGTACGGCTGCACGGTAATTTCCACCTGCAACCTGTGTTCGCTGTCCAGCAGGTCGACGGGGCGTGAGGTGACCGCCTCGCTGCCCTGGCGCGCCTGGAACAAAGTGCTGCGCAGGGCCAGGCGCATGCTCGGCAGCACCAGGTTGAGCAAGTTGCGGCTCGGCTCGCCACCGGTCAGTTGCAGGAAGCGGCCTGCCCCGTCGCTCATGTGCAGGATGTTGCCATCGGTATCGACAATAAGGCTGGGCGGCATGCGCCGCGCCAGGGCGCGATGGTGCAGCTCGGCATACGATGGCTTGCGCCCGGGCTTGGCCTTGCTCAAGGGTTCCAACGGTGTACTGGCGGCGGTGGTGCCGAGCAACTGGCGCCCAGAGCGGCGACCCGCATTGCTGACGTTGCGGGCACGGAAAATACGGTTGCGCTTGTCCACCGCAGCAAACAGTTCAGCGGCTACATCGGCCGACTCGGACGAGCCAAGGAACAGGTAGCCACCAGGGCGCAGGGCGAAGTGAAACATCTGCAGGATGTCGCGCTGCACCTCGCGGTCCAGGTAGATCAGCAGGTTGCGGCATACAATCAGGTCGATCTGCGAAAACGGTGGGTCGGACAGCAGGTTGTGGCGGGCAAACAGCACCTTCTCACGGATTTCCTTGCGCACCCGGTAATGCTGGTCTTCCTTGACGAAGAACTGGCGCAACCGACTGGGCGGCACATCGGTGATGATCGCTTCGGGGTAGCTACCGCTGCGGGCGATGCCGATGGCGCGTTCATCAAGGTCGGTGGCAAACACCTGTACCTTGCGCGCGCGCTGCTCCAGCGCCAATTGCTCACAGACCAGCATGGCCAGGCTGTAGGCCTCTTCGCCAGTGGAGCAGCCCGCCGACCATATGCGGATCTCGTCGGTACCGTCAGACACCTCTCGCTCGCTGGCCAGCTGCGGTAGCACATGACGCTCCAAGGCCTCGAAGGCTTCGCGGTCGCGGAAGAAATTAGTCACTCCAATCAGCATGTCGGCCAGCAAGGCCCGGGATTCTGGCGGGTGCTGTTCCAGGTAATGCAGGTAGCCAGCCAGGTCCGCTTGCCCGGTCACATGCAGGCGGCGCTCGATGCGCCGCAGCACGGTGGCACGCTTGTAGTGCTGGAAGTCATGGCCGGTGTTGCTGCGCAGTTGCAGGAGGATTTCTTCGAGTAGCGGCTCGTAGGCCTGGGCGTCGCCAGCACGGGTACCCAGGGCAGGCGGCAGGGTGTCGTCGTTGATTACCGGCAACTGGACCTGGCGCGCATTGCGCCACAGTTCCAATAGCTTTTGTGGTATTTCCGCCGCTGGCAGCACCAGGTCGACCATGCCAGTTTCGATGGCCGCACGGGGCATGCTGTCGTACTGGGCGTCGTCCGGGGTCTGCACCAAGGTGACACCACCTTGCTCCTTGATCCGCGACAGGCCCACAGCGCCGTCGGCGCCAGTGCCGGACAGCACCACGCAGAAGGCGTGGTCCTTGTGCACATCGGCCAGGTCACGGAAGAACAGGTCGATGGCCACATGGTCGCCACGGCGCCGGTTGGCCGGTGCCACACGCAGGTAGCCGTCGTTGGTGGACAGGCGATTGGCCGGCGAAATCACGTAGACATGGTTGCGCTCGATGGGCACCGGCTCGGTGACCTGGCGCACCGGCATCTGCGTGGTTTCCTGAATGATGCGGTCGGCCATGCTCTGATGGTCGGGCGACAGGTGCAACACAACGACAAAAGCCATGCCGCAATCGCTGGGCATTTGCCGAAACAGCGTGCAGATGGCTTCCAGGCCTCCTGCCGAGGCACCGATGCCAACCACCGGGAAGTCCAGGTGGCTGGGGCTGAGCGCCGGGTTTTGAGGCGAGGCGGGTTGCTTGGAGGACGACTTCATCGACGGAGCCTTGTGCAGACCGTAATGTTCGGCCCGTGACTGCAGCGCCGGGCGTGTGTAGTGGCGGGATTATAAGCCGCCACCCTACAGTTGTGACCGCTGCCAGTGGCTCAAAGTGCTACCTGCCTGCCTCTATCACGCAAACATTTTGCCAGCGTGAGTTTGGTGCCACTGGTCAGCTGCCGGTAAAACCATTGAGCAGAGCTTGCGATCGGCGGCTCGGAGCTAAGGCATGGCACAGATCCATGCGACCAGCCAATCCATCGCAAGGAGAACCGACATGGCGCAGGACCAACAGCGGACCAGCCAGCGTGGCGGCACCAAGGAAACCAACCCGGGCAACTTCGCCAATGACCGGGAACGGGCTTCCCGCGCGGGCCACAAGGGCGGCCAGGCATCCGGTGGCAACTTTGCCAACGACCGCCAACGGGCATCGGAAGCCGGCCGCAAGGGTGGGCAGAACAGCCACGGCGGCGGCCGTCAGCAGTGACGCCAAGCGCCCGGTGCCGCAGGTGCCGGGTGCCCGCCTACTACTGCCAAGGCCACTGATACCATTAGTTCAACAATATTTTGAATCTTCAGGCCATGCCCCGATCAATCAGGATGTCATCCATGGAAAAGAGGAGGGCCTCCGCAATGCCCAGCCCACAGCTGTACATCATCGATTACCAACTGCATGGCCAGCCGCGCAGTTTCATCATTCGTCTGGAGCGCCTGGACAATGCCGAGGCGTGGCATTGGGCAAGTTGCGATGCGGGCATTGGCATCATTCCCAAGTTCGGGCGCGAGAAGATCAGGAAGGTCAGCCGGCCGATGGCCGAGCGCTATGGGATTACCGCCGTGAGCTGGCGGATTTCGGGGAGCAAGCCGAACCAGTCTGTGGGCGACCCGGCGACGACGGTGTAACACCTGATAACGCATGCTGTTGGGGCTACTGTGCAGCCCATCGCCGGCAAGCCAGCTCCCACAGGTACGGCGCATGCCTTGAATTCGCGCGCAGGTCTTGAATTTGGTGCGGTCGGTGTGGGAGCTGGCTTGCCGGCGGTGGTCCGCAAAGCGGCCCTAAGGCAAATGCTGGCAGAGCAAGTCTTGAACAGCTTGCAAATCAGGCGCCGGATTCGGGGTCGCTGGCCGGTACGCCGGGGCGGTTTTCTTCATCATCAGTCACGCTGGGGTCGGTATCAGGGTCATCCGACCGGTCATTGCGCCGCTCCGGTTCCAGTTCCGGCCAATCATCCTGTGCACTGCCGCCGCCCATTCGCAGTAAGTCGTTCATTGCCCGATCCTCTTCTTTGATCCTCATGGGTTAAGAGAGTAAGGCGCGCTTCAGAGATCCCTCGGATACCGACTATCGCTGACCAACGGTCCCCGTTGCCAGCCTCTTGGCGGGATTAGCCGCAAAGAGGCCAGCAGCTTCAACGCATCATTCTGGCTGCTTCAGCACCAAGGTCAGAATGTCATAACTGGCCACCAGCTCACCCAGCTGGTTGGTCACCTCCACATCCCAAGCCACCACACCCTGCGGCTGGCCCAACGGGCTGGTCTTGCCCTGGTCGATCTTGCGCTTGCAGGTCAACCGCGCCTGGATGGTATCGCCAATGCCCACCGGGTTGATGAAGCGCAGGGTATCCAGGCCATAGTTGGCCAGCACCGGCCCGGCCCCCGGCGACACGAACAGCCCGGCAGCCGCCGACAGCACGAAGTAGCCATGGGCGATACGCTTGCCGAACTGCGATTCCTTGGCGGCGATTTCGTCGAAGTGCATGTAGAAGTGGTCGCCCGACAGGCAGCCGAAGTTGACCAGGTCGGCCTCGGTCACCGTGCGGCGGTGGGTGAGCAGCGATTCGCCGATACGCAGCTGCTCGAAGTAGCGGCGGAACGGGTGCACCTCGGTCTCGATCACTTCACTGCCGCGCACGTATTCGCCGGTGACGGCCGTGAGCATGCTCGGCGAACCCTGCACTGCGGCACGTTGCAGGTAGTGCTTGACCGCACGCAGGCCACCCAGCTCTTCACCACCACCGGCGCGGCCCGGGCCACCGTGTTTGAGTTGCGGCAATGGCGAGCCGTGGCCGGTGGACTCTTTGGCGGCCTCGCTGTCGAGTACCAGCAAGCGGCCATGCCAGGCGGCGGCCACCGGAATGGCCTTGGCGGCCACGCTGCGGTCGGCGGTAACCAGGGTTGCCACCAGGCTGCCCTTGCCACGGGCCGCCAGGGCCAGGGCTTCGTCGAGGTCATCGTAGGCCATCAGCGTACTGACCGGGCCGAACGCTTCGATATCGTGCGCACCGCCTTCGGCATGCGGGTCGCGGGCCTGCAGCAGGGTCGGGGCGAAGAACGCGCCCTCGGCCACGCCCTCGCCACGCGGGGCAAAGCCATCGCTGGCGCCGAACAGCTGGTCGCAGCTCTGCAGCAGGCTGCGCACCCGCTCGGCCACGTCGTGCTGCTGGTCATGGGAGGCCAGGGCCCCCATGCGCACGCCTTCCACCGACGGGTCACCCACCACCACCTTGCTCAGCCGCTCGCGCAGGCGCGTGGCAACCGCGTCGATGTGCTTGGCCGGTACGATGGCGCGGCGGATGGCGGTGCATTTCTGCCCGGCCTTGGTGGTCATTTCACGCACCACCTCCTTGATGTACAGGTCGAACTCTTCGCTGTCCGGGGTTACGTCGGGGCCGAGGATGGCGCAGTTCAGCGAGTCGGCTTCGGCAGTGAAGGGTACCGAGTTACGGATCAGGTTCGGCGTGACACGCAATTTGGCGGCGGTGTCGGCAGAACCGGTGAAGGTCACCACGTCCTGGCCTTGCAGGCGGTCGAGCAGGTCGCCGGTGCTGCCGATCACCAGTTGCAGGCTGCCTTCAGGCAACAGGCCGGATGCGTTCATCAGGCGCACCACGGCCTCGGTCAGGTAGCTGGTGGACGTCGCCGGCTTGACGATGCACGGCATGCCGGCCAGGAAGGTCGGGGCGAACTTTTCCAGCATGCCCCAGATCGGGAAGTTGAAGGCGTTGATGTGCACCGCCACGCCAGCGCGCGGCACCAGGATATGGCTGCCGGCGAAATGGCCTTGCTTGCCCAGCGGGATGGCCGGGCCTTCGTGCACCAGGTTGCCCGATGGCAGCTCGCGGCTGCCAATGCCGGCATAGGCGAACAGCGTGGCGTTGCCGCCTTCGATGTCGATCCAGCTGTCGGCACGGGTGGCGCCGCTGTGGTGGGAGAGGGCGTAGAGCTGTTCCTTGTGCTCGGCCAGGTACAACGCCAGCGCCTTGAGGCGTTGGGCGCGTTGCTGGAAGTCCATGGCCATCAGTGCGGCCAGGCCGCGGGCACGTGCGAAGTCCACGGCTTCGGCGAAGTCCGGGCGTTCTTCATGGCTGTAGGCCAGCACGTGGCCGTCGAGGGCGCTGCGCAGGGCCTGGGCGCCGTGCTGGCCAAGCCAACGGCCGGCGATGAAGCTTTGCAGAGTAGGGGCGGCAGACATGCTGTTCTCCATGCTGTTCAAATGTAGGGGGGGCGCTGTTACCACAGCGCCAGGGTGTAGCCGATGATCAGGCGGTTTTCGTCCACGGCGTTGGTCAGGCCATTGCCGGAGCGGAAGGTGACGTTGCGCCAGCGCAGGCTGACGTCCTTGAACGGGCCGCTCTGGATGACATAGGTAATGTCGGTGTCGCGTTCGCGCTCACGGCCATTGCTGACCGTGGCAGTTTCGGCGTGGCGGCCGTCGGTGTAGCGGGTCATGAAACTCAGGCCAGGGACACCCATGGCGACGAAGTCGTAGTCGTAGCGCACTTGCCACGAGTCCAGCCCGGCACGGGTGAAGGTGTTGTAGGTGACCAGGTTGACGGTGAACGGGTCGCCGCCGTTGACGAACGGGAAAGCGCTGTCGCCCGACATCTGCTGCCAGGCGGCAGTGAACTTGTGCGCCCGCACGCCGAGGGTGAACATGGCGTTGAAGTTGCGGTTGTCGATATTGCCGGCACGCTCGGCACCGTCGTTGCGGCTGTCGAAGTAGCGCAGGTCGCTGCGCAGGCTCACACCCTCGGCAAACGGGCGGGTATCGATCAAACCGACGAACTGCTGGCGGTAGATGTCCTCAAGCTTGGCGTAGTAGTAGCTGACACTGGTTTGCGGGGTAATGGCATAGCTGCCGCCAGCGAAGTCCAGGTGGTCACTGCGCGCGGCGCCGAAACCCATGTCGTCACGGCCCGAGGAGTCGCGCAGGTTGGCCTTGGTCAGGCGGCCGCCGTTGAAGGTGAGGCCTGCGAGGTCCTGGCTGGTGAGCAGGCCACCCTGGAAGGTGGACGCCAACAGGCGGGTGTCGTTGTACACCACCACTGGCAGGATCGGTTGCAAGGTACCCAGGCGCAGGGTGCTCTTGGACACCCGCACCTTGCCGGTCAGGCCCAGCTCGCTGTAGTCGTCGACCGGTTCATGGCTGTTCGGGCCAAAGGGCAGCAGGCCGGTGTTGCGGCGGTCGCGGCTGGAGTCGAGCTTGATACCCAGCTGGCCCATGGCATCGACGCCAAAGCCGACCGGGCCGTCGGTGAAGCCCGACTCGAGCTTGGCGGTAAAGCCCTGGCCCCATTCCTCGGCCTTGGCCTGCGGTGCGTTGCTCTGGCGGAAGTCGCGGTTGATGTAGTGGTTGCGCAGTTCCAGCCGTGCGTGGCTGTCGCCGACAAAGTCCGCCAGTGCCGGCAACGGCAGGGCGAGGGTGGCCAGCCAGGCGGCTGACATGAGGTGCGTGCGGTTCATTGTTGTTGTTTTACCCGACATGGTTGTTCTTCCTTGAGGTCAGTGCTTGCTGGCGCCGGCGGCGCCGATACCGGTCATGGAGCGGATGAACTGGCCCAGGTAGCGGCCACGCTCTTCAGTGGCCCGTGCGGAGCTGTCGGTAACCGAGAACACCCAGGCACCGAGGAACGCCAGGCTCATGGAGAACAGCGCCGGGTTGCTGTAGGGGAACAGCGCCTTCTCGTGGTGCAGCACGTTGACCCACACGGCCGGGCCCAGCACCACCAGCAGCACTGCCGAGACCAGGCCGGCCATGCTGCCGCACACCGCGCCACGGGTGGTCAGGCCCTTCCAGAACATCGAGAGCAGCAGCACCGGGAAGTTGACCGAAGCCGCGACCGCCAGCACCAGGCCGGAAAGGAAGGCGATGTTCTGCGACTCGAACATCAGGCCAAGGATCACCGCCAGCAGGCCGATGACCAGCGTGGCGATACGCGACACGCGCATTTCCTCTTGCTCGGTGGCCTTGCCTTTGCGCATCACGCAGGCATACAGGTCGTGGGATACAGCCGATGCGCCAGACAGCGCCAGGCCGGCGACCACGGCCAGGATGGTGGCGAAGGCCACGGCAGAGATGAAGCCAAGGAACAGGTTACCGCCCACCGCCTGGGCCAGGTGCACGGCGACCATGTTGCCGCCGCCAATGATTGCGCCGGTGGCGTCACGGTAGGACGGCTCGGTACCGACCATGACGATGGCGCCAAAGCCGACAATGATCAGCAACAGGTAGAAGTAACCAATGAAACCGGTGGCGTAGAACACGCTCTTGCGCGCTTCCTTGGCATCGCTGACGGTAAAGAAGCGCATCAGGATATGCGGCAGGCCAGCGGTACCGAACATCATGCCCAGGCCGAGGGAAATGGCATCGATGGGGTTGGACAGCAAGCCACCCGGGGCCATGATTGCCTGGCCCTTGGCATGCACGGCCACGGCGCCAGCAAACATTGCCTCGGTGCTGAAGCCGAAGTGCTTGAGCACCATGAAGGCCATGAAGCTGGTGCCCGACAGGAGCATCACTGCCTTGATGATCTGCACCCAGGTGGTGGCCAGCATGCCGCCGAAGGTGACATAGGCGACCATCAGTACGCCAACCAGCATTACCGCGTACAGGTAGCTGATGCCGAACAGCAGTTCGATCAGCTTGCCGGCACCGACCATCTGCGCCACCAGGTACATCAAGGCAACCACCAAGGTGCCGAAAGCGGAGGTCAGGCGTACCGGCGTTTGCGCCAAGCGATAGCTGACCACGTCGGCGAAGGTGTATTTGCCCAGGTTGCGCAGGCGTTCGGCGATCAGGAACAGGATGATCGGCCAGCCGGCCAGTACGCCCAGGGCATACAGCAAGCCGTCGTAGCCATTCATGAACATCATTGCCGAAATGCCCAGGAATGATGCGGCGCTGATCATGTCGCCAGCAATCGCCAGGCCGTTCTGCATGCCGGTCAGGCCACCACCGGCGGTGTAGAAGTCGCTGGCCGAGCGGGTGCGCAGCGCAGCCCAGCGGGTAACCAGCAGGGTGAAGCAGACGAACACCATGAACATCGAGATGGCGGTCCAGTTCATTGTGCGCACTCCTGCTTGACCTTGTCGTTGAGCGGGTCGAGCACGTTGTTGGCGCGGTGCACATAGATGCCGGTCAGGGCGAAGGACAACAGCACCATCAGCACGCCCACCAGCATGCCGACGGTGGTCACGCCGCCGCTGAGGGACTGGCCGAGGGTGCTGGGGGAGAACGCCACCAGCAGGACGAAGCCGTAGTAGATCACCAGCATGGCCAAGGTCAGGCTGCCGTTGAGGCGGCGCTTGCGCCGCACCAGGTGCTGGAAGTCGGGGTGGTTGGCGATGCTTTCTATGCGTTCGGGTGTCATGGGTTGCGATCTCTGGGTGTTGTAATTGTTTTGTTGAGGTCACTCGGGTGTTGCGGTGTCGCTAATGGCCTCTTCGCGGGCATGCCCGCGAATCAGGCGACGCGGTCTTAGAGCTGGTCGAAGTCGAGAACCACCTTGTCGCTTACCGGGTAGCTCTGGCACGACAGCACATACCCGGCTGCCACTTCGTAGTCTTCCAGGGCATGGTTGCTGTCCATTTCCACTTCGCCCTCGATCACCCGGCACTTGCAGGTGGAGCACACGCCGGCCTTGCACGAATAGGGCAGCTCGGCGCCAATGGCATTGCCGGCGTCCAGCACGTTCTGGCTGTTGCGCGGCAGGTCGAAGGTGAGGGCGCGGCCGTCACTGATCACGGTGATGTGGCTGACCGCCGAGTCCACCTGGCGCGCCGCTTCACGGGCTTCGCGGCGGGCTTCGTTGCCAGCGGCGGCGAACAGTTCGAAGTGGATGCGTTCCTTGGCCATGCCGTTGGCTTGCAGGCTGTCACGCACAGTCTCGGTCATTGCCTGGGGGCCGCAGATGAACGCCGCGTCCAGGTTTGCAACGTCCATCCAGCGCGAGAACAGCTGGCCGCACTTGTCGGAATCGATGCGGCCGTTGTACAGGTCGACATCCTGTTGCTCGCGGCTGAACACGAAAATCAGGTTCAGGCGGTCGAGGTAGCGGTTTTTCAGGTCTTCCAGTTTGTCGCGGAACAGCGCGCCGGAGCTGGAACGGTTGCCGTACAGCAAGGTGAAGCGGCTGTGCGGCTCGCTGGCCAGGGTAGTGGCGATGATCGATAGGATCGGCGTGATGCCACTGCCGGCAGCCACCCCCAGGTAATTGCCCTGGCGAGCCGGGTCCAGCGGCACGAAGAAGCTGCCGGATGGCGGCATCACTTCCAGTTGCTGGCCGGCCTTGAGCACTTCGTTGGCAAACGCCGAGAAACGCCCACCCGGCACGCGCTTGACCGCCACGCGCAGTTCGCCGTCCTGCACGGCGCTGCAGATGGAGTAGGAGCGGCGGACTTCTTCGTTGTCCAGCTGGGTACGCATGACCAGGTACTGGCCCTGGGTGAAACGGAACTGCTGCTGCAGGTGCTCGGGCACATCGAAGGCAATCGACACCGCATCACGGGTCTCGTTGCGCACTTGCTTGATGGTCAGGCTGTGAAACTGGCTCATGGCGTTCTCCACGGCTCAAATGCATTTGAAATAGTCAAACGGCTCCAGGCACTCGCGGCAGCGATACAGCGCCTTGCAGGCCGTGGAACCGAACTGGCTGAGCAATTCGGTATGGGCGCTGCCGCATTGTGGGCAGCACACCAAGGGGGCTTCGCCAAGCAGGCTACGCTTGCTGGCGCTGCCCTGTGGCGGGGCAATGCCGTAGGCGCGCAGGCGCTCGCGGCCCAGTTCGCTGATCCAGTCGGTGCTCCAGGCCGGGGTCAGCCGGCGCTCAAGATCTGGCGCGCAGAAACCGGCCTGTTCCAGTGCCTGGCGAATGTCACCTTCGATCACCTCGGTTGCCGGGCAGCCGGAGTAGGTCGGGGTGACCACCAGGTGCAGGTGGCCGGCGCGCCAGTCGAGGTCGCGCACGATCCCCAGGTCAACCACGCTGACCACTGGCACTTCCGGGTCCATGACCTCGCCCAGCACCGCCCAGGCCCGGGCCAGGTCGTCGCCTTGCTGCGCCCGCGCACCGCGGTCGCCAGCAATCAGCTCACCAGGTCGCATCGGGGTAGGCCCTTGGCAGGAACTGCATCTCGGCCAACAGCAGGCCCAGGTGCTCGGTGTGCAGGCCTTTGCGGCCATCCAGGTAGAAATGGCTGGCGGCCTTCGGCAGTGGCAGTTCAACCGACGCGAAGGTCGCGCTTACCTGCTTGAGCCAGGCGGCGCCAACAGTTGCCGGGTCCGCGCCAATACCGGCTTCGGCCAAGCGCACTTCGTTATCGCTGGCAGCCGTCAGCTCGACGGTGAAGCGCCACAGCGCCGGGATGGCGGCGAGCATGCGCTGGCGGCTTTCTTCGGTACCACCGCCCAGGCGCTGTACCCATTCGCTGGAACGGCGCAGGTGGTAGGTGACTTCTTTCAGGGCCTTGGCGGCAATGCCGGCAATACGCGCATCACTGGACTCGACCAACCCTTGCAGCACGGCGAAGTGCCAGGCGTCGTAGAGGAACTGCTTGGTCATGGTCACGGCAAAATCACCGTTGGGTTGCTCGACCAGCAGCAGGTTGCAGTAGGCGCGCTCATCGCGGCGGAAGGCCAGGGCATCGGCATCACGGCCGTCATCGAGCAGCTCGGCGGCGTACTCCAGCCAGTTGCGCGCCTGGCCGACCAGGTCGAGGCCGACGTTCATCAGGGCCAGTTCTTCTTCGATGGCCGGCGCGTGGCCACACCATTCGCAGAGGCGCTGGCCCTGCACCAGGGCACTGTCGCCAAGCAGCAGCAGGTAGGGGATAAGGGCTTCGTTGTGCATGGCCAACCTCACATGTGTCCGACTTCGTCGGGCAGCTCGTAAAAGCTGGCATGGCGGTAGACCTTGTCGTCCGCAGGGGCGAACAGTGGGTCTTTCTCGTCCGGGGAGGAGGCGGTGATCAGTGCCGAAGGCACCACCCACAGGCTTACGCCTTCGCTGCGGCGGGTGTACAGCTCGCGGGCGTTTTCGATGGCCATCGCGGCATCGGCGGCGTGCACGCTGCCAACATGCTTGTGGTTAAGGCCGTGCTTGCTGCGCACGAACACTTCGTAGAGGGTCCAGACAGACATATTCGATCTCCGCATCAATCGCCGCTCAGGCGGCGTTCTTGTTCTGTTGCTTGCGCGCGTAGGCCACGGCGGCCTCGCGTACCCAGGCGCCGTCCTCGATGGCCTTGCGCCGGGTGGCGACACGTTCCTGGTTGCACGGGCCATTGCCCTTGAGCACTTCGTAGAACTCGTCCCACTGGATCTCGCCGAAGTCGTAGTGGCCGCGTTCGGCGTTCCACTTCAGTTCAGGGTCGGGGGCAGTGCAACCGAGCAGTTCGAGCTGCGGCACGGTCTGGTCGATGAAGCGTTGGCGCAGTTCGTCGTTGGTCTGGCGCTTGATCTTCCAGGCCATGGACTGGGCGCTGTTGGGCGAGTGTTCGTCGCTAGGGCCGAACATCATCAGCGACGGCCACCACAGGCGGTTGATCGCGTCCTGGACCATGTCGCGTTGCGCCTGGGTGCCGTGGCGCATCATGGTCAGGAGAATTTCGTAGCCCTGGCGCTGGTGAAAGCTCTCTTCCTTGCAGATGCGGATCATGGCGCGCGAGTAAGGGCCGTAGGAGGTGCGCTGCAGCACTACCTGATTGACGATGGCGGCGCCATCTACCAGCCAGCCCACTGCGCCCATGTCGGCCCAGCTGAGGGTGGGGTAGTTGAAGATGCTCGAGTACTTGGCCTTGCCGCTGTGCAGCTTGGCGATTTCTTCGTCACGGTCGGCACCCAGAGTTTCCATGGCGCTGTACAGGTACAGGCCGTGCCCGGCTTCGTCCTGGATCTTGGCCATCAGCTGGAGCTTGCGCTTGAGGCTGGGGGCACGGGTGACCCAGTTGCCTTCGGGCAGCATGCCGACGATTTCCGAATGAGCGTGCTGGGAGATCTGCCGGATCAGGGTCTGGCGGTAGGCGTCAGGCATCCAGTTCTTGGCTTCGATCTTGATTTCGGCGTCGATCTTTTCCTGGAAGTTGCGCTCTTCGGGCGACATCTCTTCCAGCGACTTGACGCGTTTGACTCCGGTTTCCACTAGCTGTGCGTACATGTGCTGCGACTCCTGCTAAGGCATGAGTCATTTGTAAGCGATACAAAACATAACGTCAAACAGTTTTATGTGTATCGAATAAGATTTGTGTATCGCTTTGCTGGCCAAGGAGGTCGCATTCCCATGTGGGAGCGGCCTTGCGTCGCGAAAGGGGCGCACAGCGCCCCCGGCATTCTCAAAGGCAAAAAAAAGCCCCGGACAATGCCGGGGCCGAAAAGGCAGCCGAATGAATCAGCTGGCCAACCGTTTGTCGAACACGTGGCAAGCCTTGCCCTCGGAGCGCTTGAGCGTACCGCACGGCTGCAGGCGCACCTGGGTGCTGATGCCGATGTAGGTCTTGATTTGTTTGCTCAGCTCGCCGACCACCAGCTTGCGCTGGCCTTCATCGAGGTGCTGGCACTCCGCACGCAATTCCACATGCACCTCGACACTGTCCAGGTTGCCATTGCGATACAGATGAATCTCATACAGCTCGGAAAGTTGTTTTATTTTCAACACCTGCTCCTCGATCTGGGTCGGGAACACGTTGACCCCGCGAATGATCAGCATGTCGTCGCTGCGGCCGGTAATCTTGCCGATCCGCCGCATTGGCCTGGCAGTGCCGGGCAGCAGGCGGGTGAGGTCGCGGGTGCGGTAGCGCACCATCGGCAGGGCTTCCTTGCTCAGCGAGGTGAACACCAGCTCGCCCAACTGGCCGTCTGGCAGCACCGCACCGGTGACCGGGTCGATGATCTCGGGGTAGAAGTGGTCTTCCCAGATGGTCGGGCCATCCTTGGTCTCGATGCACTCCATCGCCACCCCAGGCCCCATGATTTCCGACAGGCCATAAATGTCGAGGGCATCGATGCCCAGGCGTTGCTCGATCGAACGGCGCAACTCGTCGGTCCATGGCTCGGCGCCGAAAATGCCCAGGCGCAGCTTGAGGTCATGCGGGTCGATGCCTTGGCGCTCGATTTCATCGGCCAGGTTGAGCATGTAGGACGGGGTGACCATGATGATGTCGGGCTGGAAGTCGCGAATCAGCTGCACCTGCTTCTCGGTTTGGCCGCCAGACATGGGGATCACCGTACAGCCCAGGCGCTCGGCACCGTAATGCGCGCCAAGCCCGCCGGTAAACAGGCCGTAGCCGTAGGAAACATGCACCTTGTCGCCTTTGCGCCCACCCGCGGCGCGGATCGAGCGGGCGACCACATTGGCCCAGGTGTCGATGTCGTTCTGGGTGTAGCCGACCACCGTCGGCTTGCCAGTGGTGCCGCTGGACGCGTGCAGGCGCACCACCTCTTCCTGCGGCACGGCGAACATGCCGTAGGGGTAGTTGTCGCGCAGGTCGTTCTTGCCGGTGAAGGGGAACTTGGCCAGGTCTTCCAGGCACTTGAGGTCATCGGGGTGGGCGCCGCATTCGGCAAAGCGCTGGCGGTACAGCGGCACATTGTCGTAAGCGTGCTTCAGGCTCCAGCGCAGGCGGTCCAGCTGGTGCTGGCGCAGGGCGTCGACACTGGCGGTTTCCATCGGGTCCAGCAGGGCACGATCGGCATCATGGTACATGTTCATGGCTTCACTCGAATTGTTCTTGTACGCCGCGCGGCACCGGTTGCGGGCCACGCGGTGAGTGTCATGAGCGCAGCATATACGGCTGCGTTCGGTTCGGTAACAGGCCGATGGTCAGAACCGCTCAGAGGCGCTCGATAACCATGGCAATGCCTTGGCCAACGCCGATGCACATGGTGCACAGGGCGTAGCGTCCGGCGGTTTCTTCCAGTTCGTGCAAGGCGGTGGTGACCAGGCGCGCACCGCTCATGCCCAGCGGGTGGCCGAGGGCGATGGCGCCGCCATTGCGGTTGACCCGTGCGTCATCATCGGCCAGGCCCAGCTCGCGCAGTACCGCCAGGCCTTGCGCGGCGAAAGCCTCGTTGAGCTCGATGACGTCCATGTCGGCCAGCGACAAGCCGGCCAGTTCCAGCACCTTACGGGTTGCCGGCACCGGGCCGATGCCCATCAGCCGTGGTTCTACCCCGGCCACGGCCATCGCGACGATGCGGCCGCGAGCCTTCAGGCCGTGGCGGCGGGCGGCAGCACTGCTGGCGAGCAGCAGGGCGCAGGCACCATCGTTGACCCCGGAGGCATTGCCGGCAGTAACGCTGCCGCCTTCACGGAACGGGGTGCCGAGACGGGCCAGTTGCTCCAGGGTGGTGTCGCCGCGTGGGTGCTCGTCGTGCTCGACCACTTTGGCCGGGCCTTTGCGCTGTGGGATCTCGACCGGTACGATTTCCTGTGCCAGGCGGCCGCGGGCCTGGGCTGCTGCCGCCTTGTGCTGGCTGCGCAGGGCGAAAGCGTCCTGGTCGGCGCGGGAGATGCCGAACTGTTCGGCCACGTTCTCGGCGGTTTCCGGCATCGAATCGGTGCCGTAGGCGGCCTTCATCAGCGGGTTGACGAAACGCCAGCCGATGGTGGTGTCGAACAGCTCGGCCGCGCGACCGAATGCCTGCTCCGACTTGCCCATCACGAACGGCGCACGCGACATCGACTCCACACCACCGGCCAGCATCAGCCCGGCTTCGCCACAGCGCAGGGCGCGGGCGGCATTGCCGATGGCATCCAGGCCAGACCCGCACAAGCGGTTGATAGTAGTGCCCGGCACCTCAAGGGGCAGCCCGGCCAGCAAGCTGGCCATGTGCGCCACGTTGCGGTTGTCTTCACCGGCCTGGTTGGCACAGCCGAGGATAACGTCGTCCACGGCTTTCCAGTCCAGTTCGGGGTGACGCTGGATCAGCGCCTTGAGCGGAACCGCCGCGAGGTCATCGGCGCGTACGCTGCTCAAGGCACCGGCATAGCGACCAATGGGCGTGCGCACGGCGTCGATGATCAAGGCATCGGTGAGGGTGTGTTCAGACATCTTGCGTCTCCTGCGCCAGCACGGTGCCGCGCACTTTGTAGGATTTGCCATGGAACATCGCCACCAGCTCACCGCGCTGGTTCTCGATGCGTACGTCATACAGGCCGGTGCGGCCTTTGCGGCTGACTTCGCTGGCGCGGGCGGTAAGCACGTCATCGCGCAGTGCCGGCGCCAGGTAGTCGATGCTGCAGCCCAGCGCCACGGTGGCCTGGTCGTAGCTGTTGCAGGCGAAGGCAAACGCCGAATCGGCCAGGGCAAACAGGAAACCGCCATGGCAGGTGCCATGCCCCTGGATCATGTCGGCACGTACCGGCATGCGCAGGCATGCCTGGCCCGGGCCGGCATCCAGCAGGCTGATGCCCAGGCCCTGGGTGGCCTGGTCGCGGGCGTACATGGCGTCGGCACAGGCTTGTGCCAGTTCCACTTCAGTCATGCAGGGTGCCTCCTTTGGCTTCGCAGCGGCGCAACAGCAACGAGGGGCGGTAACGGCTCTCGCCATAGCTGCGCTGCAGGTTGTCGAGCACGCACAGGGTGTGGCGGATGCCAATGTTCGCGGCCCAGGCAAGCGGGCCGCAGGGGTAATTGACGCCGGCGCGCATGGCCAGGTCGATGTCGGCAGCGCTGCCTACGCCCTGCAACACGGCATCGGCGGCCTCGTTGGCGAGCATTGCCACAGTGCGCAGCACCACCAGGCCGGGCAGGTCGGCAACAGCGGTCACTTTCAGGCCGGCGCGTTGCAGCAAGGCCACGGCCTGGTCGCGGGCGCCGTCGGTGGTATCGGCCGACCAGCTGATGGCAAGGCGGGTGGCGGTGCCGTAGTCCAAGGCGAGATCGAGCAACACCAGGTTGCGCAGGCCGTCTTCACGGGCGCGCTGGCTGGCGAGGCGGCCATCGGACAGCGCCAGGGTGGCGTCACCGACCTGGATCAGGCCGCTACCGGCACGCTGGGTTACGCCAATGCCGCTCTGACGCAGGCGCTCGACCAGCGGCTGCAGCACGCCCAGGTGGCCCTCGACGACGCAGGCTTGCGCGCAGGCGGCGCTGTGCAGCTCGGCAGGCTGCGGGCGCTCGGCGCCTTCGGCATAGCTATAGAAGCCTTGGCCGGTCTTGCGGCCGAGGCGGCCGGCGTCTACCAGCTCTTTTTGCACCAGCGAAGGCTGGAAGCGGAAGTCGCCATAAAAAGCATCGAATACCGAGCAAGTAACGGCGTAATTGACGTCGTGGCCGATCAGGTCGGTGAGTTCGAATGCGCCCATGCGGAAGCCACCGGCATCGCGCAGCAGCGCATCGAGGCTGGCGCAATCGGCTGCACCTTCCTGTAACAGGCGCAGGCTTTCGGCATAGAACGGCCGCGCCACACGGTTGACGATAAAGCCCGGCGTGGAGCGCGTGTGCACCGGCTGCTTGCCCCAGGCCTGGGCGGTGTCGTAGACGCTTGCGGCCACACCGGGGTCGGTCGCCAGGCCCGAGACCACTTCGACCAGGGCCATCAGTGGTGCCGGGTTGAAGAAGTGCATGCCAACCACTTGCTGCGGGCGTTCAAGGCCGGCGGCGAGGCTGGTGATGGAGAGGGAAGAGGTGTTGCTGGCGAGGATGCAGTCGGCGGCACACAGGGCCTCGAGCTGACTGAACAGCGCCTGCTTTACCTGCAGGTTTTCGACGATGGCTTCGATCACCAGGCCGGCATCGGCCAATGCGTCGAGGGTGTCCACAGGGTACAGGCGGGCGCTGATCGCTTCGTGCGCAGCGGCCTGCAACTTGCCTTTTTCCACCAGGCGAGCCAGTTGCCGGTCGATGCCGGCCACCGCTTGGGCGGCAGCACCCGGGCGGTTGTCGTAGAGCTTTACCGGGTGCCCGGCCTGGGCCGCGACCTGGGCGATGCCGGCACCCATGGCACCGGCACCGATGACCGCCACCTGCACATTGCTTGCGAGTGCACCCATGTTCAGCGCCCCTTGAATGCTGGCGTGCGCTTGTTCATGAAGGCGCTTACGCCTTCACGGTAGTCTTCGCTGCGCCCGGCCAGGCGCTGCAGGTCGCGCTCCAGCTCGAGCTGCTCATCGAAACCGTTGTCGAAGCTGGCATTGAGGCTGCGCTTGATCAGGGCCAGGCCGTAGGTAGGCTGGGTGGCAAGCTGGCGGGCGAGGGCGAGGGCTTCGTCACGCAGGGCTGCATCGTCCACCACGCGGTGGATCAGCCCCCATTGCTGGGCCTGTTCGGCGCCAAGGCGCTCACCCAGCATCGCCAGGGCCTTGGCGCGCGCCATGCCGACCAGGCGCGGCAACAGCCAGGTACCGCCAGAGTCCGGCACCAGGCCGATCTTGCAGAAGGCCTGGATGAAGCTGGCCGAGCGCGCAGCCAGCACCAGGTCGCAGGCCAGCGGGATATTGGCGCCGGCACCGGCAGCCACGCCGTTGACCGCGCAGACTACCGGCAGCGGCAAGTCGCGCAGGGTGCGTACCAGTGGGTTGTAGAACGTGTCGATCGACTCGCCCAGGTCTGGCATTTCGGCACCTGGTGCGACGTTGCGGTCAGACAGGTCTTGGCCGGCACAGAAGCCACGGCCTTCGCCGGTCAGCAGCAGCACCCGCGCTTCGCTGCTGTGGCGCACTTGCTTGAGCGCTTCGCGCACTTCCAGGTGCATGGCGGTGTTGAAGCTGTTCAGTTGCTCGGGGCGGTTCAACGAGAGGAGGGCGACGCCGTCCTCGATGGAAAACAGGATGTGCTGGAAAGTCATGACAGACTCGCTCCGTCAGTCGGGGGAATGATGATCAGCGGCCTTGGAAGCGGGCCTGGCGTTTTTCCTGAAAGGCTCGAATGCCTTCGTCGCGGTCGGCAGTGCCGGCCAACAAAGTGAATGCATGGCGCTCGAAGCGCAGGCCGCTGGCGAGGTCGGTATCACCGGCCTTGAGCAGTGCTTCCTTGGCCAGGCGCACCGCCAGAGGCGCCTTGGCGGCGATGTTGCGAGCGACCTGCATGGCCCGCTCTACGGTGAATTCGGGCTGGGTGATTTCACTGACCAGGCCGGCCTGTTGTGCGTGGCGGGCGCTGATGGCCTCGCCGGTCAGCACCATCTGCATGGCCAGCGGCTTGCCCACGGCGCGCAACAGGCGCTGGGTGCCACCGGCACCCGGGATGATGCCGAGATTGATTTCCGGCTGGCCGAAACGAGCGTCGCTGCCGGCAATGACGATGTCGGCGCACATCACCAGTTCGCAACCACCGCCCAGGGCGTAGCCGTTGACTGCGGCAATCAGCGGCTTGGCGAATGCGGCGATGCTTTGCCAATGGGCCACGCGTGGGTCATTGAGGATGCCGACCAGGTCGCGCTCGGCCATTTCGCGGATGTCGGCGCCTGCGGCGAATGCCTTGCGGCTACCGGTGATCACCACGGCACCGGTCTGGTCGTCTTGTGCGGCTGCGCCCAACGCAGCGGCCAGTTCTGCCAGTAACTCGGTGCACAGGGCGTTCAGTGCCTCGGGCCGTTGCAAGGTAATGAGCTGGACGCCGTTTTCCGGCGCCTGCACATCGAGATATCGCGGCATGTCGGGTTCCTCTGGCTGCAGGCACGGCACATCGTGGGGCCGGCATTTCTTGGAATTGTTTGCAGGGGCGTGAGGCTGGGTCACGACCAGGTGAGTCCAGTATATGCATTATGCGATACACGAAATCAACATCAAAAATATCATAATGTATCCCTTTGTGAATTTTAGGCGATACTGATGACTGAGCTTTTCGATCTGATCAAAGGATTCAGCACAATTATTTAGTGGACATTAGCCTGCTTTTGGCGTCGCAAGACAGGTTCGGCAAAAGTGATACACGGCAGAGACGATTGACGACCAATTACCTTGTGATACAAGATCGAGTGGCATTTCAAATCATTTCAGGAGCTTCGCCATGCCTTGCTATCGACTGGACGGCCTGACGCCCGTGGTTCACCCCACCGCTTACGTGCACCCAAGCGCAGTGCTGATCGGCGACGTGATCGTCGGCCCTGGTTGCTACATTGGCCCACTGGCATCGCTGAGGGGGGATTTCGGCCGCATTGTGCTGGAAGAGGGCGCCAACCTGCAGGACACCTGCGTGATGCACGGATTCCCGGGGGGCGACACGGTAGTGGAGCGCAACGGGCATGTTGGCCATGGTGCTGTGTTGCACGGCTGCCGAGTAGGCGAGGACGCCCTGATTGGCATGAACGCGGTGGTAATGGATGGCGCCAGTGTGGCACCACGCTGCATCGTCGCAGCTACTGCGTTCGTCAAGGCCGGCTTCGAATGTGCAGAGCAAAGCCTGGTAATGGGCTCGCCAGCCCAGGTCAAACGGCCGTTGAGCGAACAGGAGCTGGCCTGGAAGCAGCGCGGCACGGCGGAGTATCAGCACCTGGCGCAGCGTTGCATGAACACCATGGTCGAATGCCCACCGCTGGCCGAAGCCGAACCAGGGCGGCCACGCATGGAAGACACCGGTGTCAGGCCCAAAGGCCAGGCACCGGCATGAGCCTGGCAACGTCACGCAATGGCCAGGCGGCCCGCCGCGCAGGTATAGTCGCTGCTTTACCTGCGCACAGTTCGCCCATGAGCAATCTTGCCCCACTGAACACTCTGATCACTCGCTTTCAGGAACAGACGCCAATCCGCGCCAGCTCCCTGATCATCACCTTGTACGGCGATGCCATCGAGCCCCACGGCGGCACCGTCTGGCTGGGTAGCCTGATCAACCTGCTGGAGCCGATCGGCATCAATGAGCGGCTGATCCGCACGTCGATCTTCCGCCTGACCAAGGAAGGCTGGCTTACCGCTGAAAAGGTTGGCCGGCGCAGTTACTACAGCCTGACCGGCACTGGCCGCCGGCGGTTCGAGAAAGCCTTCAAACGGGTCTACAGCCCTAGCCAACCAGCCTGGGACGGGGCCTGGACGCTGGTGTTGCTGTCGCAACTCGAGGCCGGCAAGCGCAAGGCCTTGCGTGAAGAACTGGAATGGCAGGGGTTTGGTGTCATGGCGCCGAACCTGCTGGGCTGCCCACGGGCAGACCGCGCCGATCTGGCTGCCACCTTGCGCGACCTTGAGGCCAGCGACGACAGCATCGTCTTCGAAACCCACACCCAGGAAGTACTTGCGTCCAAGGCCATGCGCGCCCAGGTAAGGGAAAGCTGGCGCATCGATGAGCTGGGGCAGCAGTACAGCGAGTTCATCCAGCTGTTCCGGCCTCTGTGGCAAGGCCTGAAAGAGCAGCAACAGCTCGATGCGCAAGATTGCTTCCTGGCACGCACGCTGCTGATTCACGAGTACCGCCGCTTGCTGCTGCGCGACCCGCAATTGCCTGACGAGCTACTGCCAGGGGATTGGGAGGGAAGGGCCGCACGCCAGTTGTGCCGTAACCTCTATCGCCTGGTGTTTGCCAAGGCGGAGGAGTGGCTGAACGCTGCACTGGAGACGGCAGACGGGCCTTTGCCGGATGTGAACGAGAGTTTCTACAAGCGCTTTGGCGGGCTGGCTTGACCGAGTCTGGTGATCAGCTGCCTTAGCCATGAGAGTGAATGGTCAGGGCACCAGGCACCTTGGTTCGTTCAAGTCCGCCGTGTTCTAACCATCGCAGCGTCTGCTCATAGGCACGTTGCAGCAGTGACTCGGTCTGATTGAAGTTGAACACCGAGACATCGACAGGGCACAAGGGCGGCACGATATGAAGGCTGGTGAGCGCGCGGAAGTGTTCGATGTCGCTCACCAACTGGCGCATGCTCATCAGGTTGACGGTGTGCAGGGCCAGGGCAACCAGCCCCTTGGGCGGCTGCGTCAAGGCGCAACTGAGCCCGGTGGGAATTACCACAACGTTGTTGGCGCCCAATGCTACGGCAGTCGAAATAGGCGTGTTGCTTGAAACGCCGCCATCCACCAGGAACTGGCCGCCAATCTGCACGCTAGGGAACACCAGCGGGATCGCAGCGCTGGCGAGTAACGCCTGCTCAAGCTCGCCATCAGACAGCACTTTCTCTGCACCACTGAGCAAGTCGGTGGTGACGATGTGCAGGGGCAGTTCTGCATCCTCAATGCGATGAATAGGCAGTGCCTGAGCAAGCAATCGGCGCAGGGCAGCCGGCTGCAGCAGAAACCCGCGCCGTTTGATCAGGCCTCTACAGGTATCGAGCCAGGACCAGGGGAAGATGTCGGCTCTACTGAGCCCCAGCCAGAACCTGGCGAGTGTCTCGACGCCTTGCGCATTGGGCCTTGCTGCAAAGTAGGCGCCATTGATTGCACCCACCGAAGCGCCAATCACCCTATCGAATTTGACATTGGCCTCGACCAAGGCCTTCAGCATGCCTACCTGCACCGCACCCAAACTACCGCCGCCGGCGAACACGATTGCGGTTTGTGTAGCCATGGCGGCGGTCTCTGTGCAGGCATGTGTCGACTGAGTGTAGCTGCCAGGGCGGCGCTGCTGGGTGCACACGCCGTATCACGGTTTCATATCTGCACTCAGGCAGAGGGCCAATTAGCGCTCTGCCGCCACAAGGTTGTCCCGCGTCTGTTGTTCCACAGTGTTCTGGATCTCCCGTGCAAGTGTCTTCACGTCATGTTGCTCGATTTCCTTGGGCATGACCTGGAAACCGATCGAGTTGTACAGCCGCCCCCACGCTGCCTGAGCGTCGGAGTAGGCAGCCTCCCGCTGATATCGCGATAGCAGCAGGCGGCCTTCGGCACGGATCAGTTCCAGTTCGCTGCCTAACGCCGCACTGCGCGAGGACTGCGCGTAGTCGAGCAGGCTCTGGTCGACGCGCAGGCTCTCGTCGGCAAACTCAACCTCCTGGCGTGCCAGTTGGTAACGCAGCAGGCCGACACGTACCTGGGTCAGGATGGCCATGGACAATGCGGTACGGCGCATGTCATCGGTTTTTTCCTGGCTTTTTTCCGCTGCGGTGATGTCTGGGTATTGCAGCAGACGCAGCAAGTTCATCGATACATTGATGCCGGTCTGGTTCCAGTCGCTGTTGTACAGGTACTTGTTGGAGTCGTATTCGTAGCCGTAATTGAAACTCACGTTCGGCCACAACTGGGCCTTGGCGATCTTCAGGTCGTTCATGCTGACACGCTTGCGATACCACTCTTCCATGATTTCCGGCCGACGCTCCAGGGACAGCCGCTCCAGTTTTTCGACATTGCTGTTGAGCAATGGCAACGGCGGCTCGGTGGTATCGGCCAGGACCATGCGGGTATTGGGCGGTAGCGACATCAGTGCAGCCAGCTCGGCGCGGGCGAACTCCAGGTCCTGGCGGCGTACGGTGAGCATGTAGACCGAGTCGAGCAGGGCGCGCTGGTAGGCGAGGATGTCCTGGCGTGGCAGCAGGCCTCTACCCTCGGCTTCACGTGCTGCGGTGAGGGCGCGATGGGTGCGCATCAACAAGCCGTCCACCTCGGGCAACAGGCGCTGGGCGCCAAGTGCGCGCCAGTAGGCGTTGCGCACGTCCTGCAGCACGTTCTGCGCAACTTTTTCACGGCGCTCCTCGGCCATCAGGATCTGGTCGTTCTTCTGCTGCGTGCGGAAATAGGCAACCCCGAAGTCCAGCAAGCTCCATGACAGCCCGAGGCTGTACAGCGTGCGGTAACGCTCCTCGGACGTCGAAGGGCGCAAGCTGACCTGGCGGTCCTCGATGCCGATGGAGGTGCCGCCAGAATCGTTGTTACGCCCGGCATAGCCGGCCGAGGCCACCAGACGCGGCAGCATCTCATGGCTGGAAACATCGCGCAGGTCAGATGCCAGCGCGCTTTCCAGCAGTTTCAGGCGGTAATCGAGGTTGTATTTGAGTGCACGTGCCGAGGCTTCATAAAACGTGATTGTGCCGTTGACGGGCTCCTGCTCCTTGTACATGCGCGCCTGATCTTCGATCACCCGCTGGCGCATTTCATCTTCGCTATAGGGTTTTGGCTCGAAGGCCGAGCAGGCGCTGAGCAGGAGGCTGACGGCAGCGAAGCTGCCCAGGGTCTTAAAGGTCGATACTGACATAGGCTGTCCTTGGTCCATCCGTGAATGCATCGGCTTCATTGGGCGTTGCTACCGCGACGCATGGCGGCCTCCCGCAATTGCGCACGGAACCCGTGCGCGGCCTGTGGTTTTTTATCCGGCTGCCCGACCATGTCGGTGTGCGCAGGGGCCCACACCGAAGGGTCTGGCAGCAGGCCATCGGCAGTCAGGCTGATGACCCCGTGGCGGCCATCGACCCAATGCTGGTCTTCGGCGCTGGCGCGCCGGCTTTCGCCCACTGCCCGGGCAACGAATTGGCCATTGACCTGGCCCAGCTGGTTGCCGAGCGACTGGCTTTCGATTTCTGGCGTGGCGAACAGGCGCATATCGCTGCCATCGGCGCCCCAGGCGGACAATGCAAGCATCTGGTTAACCCGCTCGACCACCGGCCCGACGAAGATGGCCGGGCTGACGTCCGGTAGCGGCAACCCGGCCTGGCCGGCACGGCTGTCGCGGTCGAAATAGGGGCCAGGCGGGATGTACGGGCTGGAGATATCCAGCGTGATCACCAGCTGGGCCTGGTCGGTAGCACCTGCCAGGTCGCTGATGGTGTAGGTAAAGTAGTCCCTGAGCACTTGCCCAAGGCCTGCTGCTGCGAGGACGTCGGGGTTGCTCAGGTCGATGGTGTAGGTGTAGCTGCCGTCGGCGTTGAGCAACAGGGTACCGTACTGGCCGGCGATGGGCTGGCCGATCAGGCCTGAGGTACCGGTGCCAGCTTCCTGGCCGCTGCGGATGCCAGTCACGGTCAGCCCGTCGCCAGCATCCACATCGCTGTCATTAGGCAGTACGTTACCGCTGGTATGAGGTGCAGGCACCTGGTCGCTGGCGCTGTTGCTGTCGTCTCGGGCCACCGGGTTGTCGTTGGCCCCCTGGATGGTTACGGTCAGGCGCGCATCTGCGGTGATGCCGGCGGTATCGCGCATGCGATAGGTGAACACTTCCCGCAGCGATTCTCCGGCGCTGCGCATGGCCTGTACCGTCGCATTACTGTTGTCGACCACATATTGATAGCTACCGTCAGCATTGATCAGCAAGGTGCCGTACAGGCCTTGCAGCACTTGCCCGGCCACAGCCATCTGGCCATTTTCGCCGGTGTACTGCAGCACCGTCCTGGTTTCGCCGTACTGCTCACCGTCTACATCGGTATCGTTGCCCAGCACATTGCCGCGCGGATCGACGCCGGCAGTGCCATTGTTCACGCCACCGGCTTCCACTGCGGTGGCTGTGTCGTCATTGGCCACCGGGTAGTCGTTGCGACCGTCGATGGTGATGGTCAGCAGGCCATTGGCAGTGCCCCCCCATAAATCGGCCAGCAGGTAGGTGAAGTTGTCCACCAGGGTCTGGCCGCTGACACGCAATTGCTGAACAGCTTGCAGGCTATTGTCCAGTACATAGTTCCAGGTGCCGTCGCCATTGAGCGTCAGGTCGCCGTACTGGCCGCGCAGGGTCTGCCCGACCAGGCTGGCGTTGCTGGGCAAGGGGCCGTCACCGGTCCAGAACGCCAATACTTCGAGGGTTTCCGGGAACAGGATGTTGATGGTGTCAGGGTCACTGTCATTGACCATCACGTTGCCGCTGGGGTTGCTGCCCGGAATACTGTTGTCGGCGCCGCCAGCCTCGGTGGCCTGTGCCTGGTCGGGGCCGGCGATGGGGGGCTGGTTTTCGCCGCGGATGAAGATGGTCAGGGTAGCGGTGTCGCTCAACCCGCCGCCGTCGGTGACCTGGTAGGTGTAGCGCTGGATGACGAAGCCCAACGGGCCCAGCGCAATGATGTCCGGGTCGCTGGAGTTGACCACGAAACGGTAACTACCGTCGGCGTTGAGCGTCAGGGTGCCGTAGTTGGTAGTGACCGTCGCGCTTGCGGTCAACGGGTCGAGCGTGGGGTTGCTGCTTTGCGCACCCACGCCCACGGCGGTGACCACCTTGCTGTCGTTGGCATCAACGTCGGTGTCGTTGTTCAGCACATTGCCGCTGGGGTTGCGCCCGCCTTGGCCGTCGTCGTCCTCAGCGACCGCGAAAGCGAAATCGTCATGCGCCACCGGCGCGTCGTAGCGGCCCAGGATGGTGATGTTGATCTGTGCCTGTGAGCTGGCACCATCAGTGTCGTGCATGCGGTAGCTGAACGTTTCGCGCAACTGTTCGCCGGCCTTGAGCGCTTGCACGGCGGCCAGGCTGTCGTTGACGGTGTAGATATAGTTGCCGTTGGCATCGATGCTCAGCGTGCCGTAGGCCCCGGCCACGAGGGTCGGGCCCGCATTGACCTGGATAAAGGTGCCGCCAGCGACGAGGGTGCCCAGGAAAATGCCGTCAACCAACTTGCCGTCACCGGCATCTACGTCACTGTCGTTGAGCAACGCGTTGCCGTTGCCGGCCTGCCCGGGCGTGCCGTTGTCGATGCCACCGGCCTCGATGGCAATTGCGTTGTCGTCGAGCGCTACCGGGGTGTCGTTACGACCATGGATGACCACGGTAAAGGTGGCGGTAACAACCTTGCCGTTGCCATCGCTGACGCTGTACTGGAACACCTCGACAAGCCGGTCAGCGTCGGTGCGCAGCGCCTGTACGGCAGCGTTGCTGTTGTCCACCACATAGCGATAGTTGCCCAGCGCATCCAGTACCAAACTGCCATAGTTGCCTGCCAGCGCCTGGCCTGGGGTACCGCTGGCGCCGGTCGGGCTGATGATCCCGCTCACCGTCAGGGTATCGCCTTCCGGGTCGCTGTACGCCGCGCGGATACTGCCACTCGGGTCCAGGCCGGGGTTGGCGTTGTTCAGCCCTCCGGCCTCGATGGCATCGATGCTGACCGGGTTGACCACGGGCGGGTCATTGACCCCGGTGACGGTAATCACCAGTTGCGCCTGGTCGGTCAACCCGCCGCTGTCGTGGATCTGATAAGTGAAGACCACGTCCAGCGCCTGCCCTGCAGCCAGTGCGCGAATCGCCGGGTCGGCGCTATTGACCGTGAAGGTGTAGGTACCGTCCTCGTTGAGGACCAACTGGCCGAAGTTGCCGCTGATCAGGCTGTTGTCGGCCAGACGCGCCACGGTGCCGCTGATCGTAGCAGGGGCGGCATTGCTCACCGGGCTTAACGTGCCGCCGGCACTCTCCAGGCCGCTGCGCACGCCATCCACCTTCAGCTGGGTGGCGGCTGGCTGGTCGAGGTCGTCGACGTCGGTGTCAGCGCCCACGCCACCAGCGCCGGTTATCACGTTACCCGTGGCATTCACCGGCGCCGGCGTGCCGTCGCTGGCGCCCGCGCTTGCAGTGGCGTGGTCATCCGTCGCCAGCGGGGCATCGTTTGCGCCCTGGATGGTGATCACCAGGACAGTCACGGAACTCAAACCGCCCGCGTCGACCATCTGGTAGGTGAACTGCTCGACCAGTGTCTGGCCAGGCGAAAGGGCCTGGACGGTGGCGTTGCTGTTGTCGACCACGTAGCGGTAGCTGCCATCGGCATTGATCGTCAAACTGCCAAAATTAGCCGCCACGCTGGTTGATTGGCCGCTGGACACCGGAATGATCAGCCCACCACCTGGGCCGTCGAAGCGTACCGCGTTTACCTGCTTTGTTTCGCCCAGGGCCACGGCATCCACGTCGCTGTCGTTGTCCAGCACGTTGCCGACCGCATCCTGCCCGGGGGTGCCGTTGTTAGTCCCGCCAGCTTCGATGGCGGTGGCGATATCGCCGCTGGCCAGCGGGGTGTCGTTGGCGCCATGGACATTGACCTGCAACACCGCGCGGCTGCTCAGGCCGCCGCTGTCGACGATGTCGTAAGCGAAGAAATCACTGATGAAATTACCAGCGGTACGCAGCGCCTGCACGGCCGGGTTGGCGTTATCGACGATGTACTGGAAACCGCCATTGGCGCGGATAAGCAAAGTGCCATACAAACCCTGCAGCACAGTGACGCCATTTACGCCCACCGCCAAGCCGGCCGGCGTGGTGTTATTGGCGATGCGGGTGACGGTGAGGCTGTCATTGTTGGTCTGGATATCGACATCAGTGTCGTTGCTGAGCACATTGCCAGTTGGGTTCACACCTGGGTCGCCATTGTTGAAACCACCGGCTTCCACGGCAATGGCCAGGTCTGGGTTGGCAACCGGGGCGTCGTTGACCGGGTCGATGATGATATTCATCACGTCGGTGTCACTCAGCGCATCTGCCGGGCTCTGCCCGGGGATACCATCGCCATTGACGGGGGCGTCGCCGAAATTGCCCTGGTCATTGGTGACCATCGTCAGGGTTTCCGCGTCGCGGAAGGTGTTGAAGTCCTGGTCGCCTTTGTAATACAGCTGGCTCAACAAGATGTTGAGTTCGGCCAGCGTGCCCGTAAGTACCAGACTGCGGCCGGCACTGCCGGGCGGCGTGGCGGTGGCTGCAGGCGGGGTGGCAGCCTGCCAGATGACACCGTGTACCACCGTCAGGGTGATGGTCAGGACGCCATCGGCATTGCCGCTATTGACGTCCACGTCGCTGATGGCCAGCCCGCCGATATGCAGGACCGTGTCCTCCAGCCCATGCTGGTCGGACACGGTGTTGACCGGCGCCTCGTTGACATGCACATAACCGGCGTCGGCCGTACCGGTATCACCTTCACCGAGGCTGAGGCTGATGGTGCCCAAGCCTGCGCTCGCGGTGCCGGTGTCGCTGTCGATACGCACGTGGAAGCTGTTGTTGGCGCTGGCCTGATGGTCCTGCGCCACCGCGATGAGGTAGCTGCCGGAGGGCAGCAGAGCGAACTGGTATTGGCCACCATTGGCGGTAACGGTGGAGAAGGTACGGTCGTCAGCGGTGCCGAACTGGCCGTCATCACCGGCCCAGGTAAGGCTTACGCCGATGCCGTCCAGGCCAGGGCCGTCGGGGTTGACGTTGTCTGTGGCACTGCGGGTGTCGTCCCATAACGTGCCCTGAACCACGCCCATGCCGGCGCCATCGCTGAGGATGTAGTTATTCAGCCCCGCCGCACCGTCCTGGCCAGTACGCTCGCCGGTTGCGCCACCGGCCGTTGAGGGGAGCGAGCCGCCCCAACCGTTGGTTTCGAAGTCGGTGGGCAGACTGGTCCAGGTCAGCACCGCAGAGCTGGCGGCATTGTCGGCGATGGTCACGTTAGGCAGGGTGACGGTATAGATCACCTGGACCGCGTCGTTCGGCGCAAGCCGGGCAAAGTCCACTGCAATCGCGGTGCCATCGGTAAAACTGACACCAGCCGGCAGGTTGCCCAGGTCCAGCGCCACGCCATTGAGCAGGATGCTCTGCACCTGATAGTTGCTGCCATTGGGGAACTGGTCTGCGAGGTGGGTATTGAACGCCGCTACCTCGCCATTCTGAGTGAAGCTGACCGACACCGTGGCGGTGGTGGTTGCACCAGCCCCCGGGGCGACATCGATGACCGACTTGTCCATGTTGCTGAAGCCAGGCTCCACCACGCGCTCGAACACGGTGTCGCTCTTGCCCCGGTCAACCCCGCCATTGTCACCCACGTGTTCGAACACGGTCATGCCCAACTGCGCATTGGCCTGGTTGCCGGCCACATTGCTGACGCGCACGTTGAACTCGAGGATCACGCCTTCGATATCGTTGTCGTTGGTCTCGATATTGGTCAGGTTGCCGAGGTTGAAGGTGATGGTCTGGCTGCCATCGGCGTTGGTGGTGATCAGCAGCCGGCCATTGTCCCCGTCAAAGTTGCCGGAGGGGGCTACGCCGCCCAGGTCGGTATGGATCGGCAATGCCACATCACTGTTCTGGTTACCGGTCATGTACAACGTGCCACCGCTGAGCAGGTCGGTGGCATCGGTGGTGAGGCCGCCCAGCTGGCTCGATACCATGGCAATCAGGATGTTGTTGAGGTCGGCGGGGATGAACTCCAGGCCTGCGGCCAGTTCGATGCGTATCTGGTAATTGGGGTTGTCGCCTGTTGGCACCAACACGGCTACCCGATAACGGACAATTTCGCCAACCACCACGGTTTCCACCAGGCCGCTGGTGTCGGTTGCGCCGCTGCCGTTAATGGCTGCGGGTGTGTCGCTGACGCCGCCAACGCGAGATACATCTATGCCGTTGGTGACGGGAATCAGCAAGGCGCTCAACACCCGGTAGTCGTTCAGTGCCCCGCCATTGAGAATACCGTCGTCGCCACTGCGCTCGCCGTTGACGGTGTCTGTGGTAATGCTGCTCCCGTCCAGGCTGCTCCAACGCACGTCGACATTGTTGGGGATCACTGCCTGGCCAGCGGCATTGGCATTGACCACGCCGCTCAGGGTGATGACGATGCTGCCGCCGTTGGCGATGTCTATGTTGGCGCCATTTGCTGTCACCAACTGGCCATTGAGAATGACAAAGTCGACGCCGCCATTGTTGGTGGCCCCGCCGTTGTACTGGATAGTGCCACTGATCGTCAGGTTGTCGATCTCGCTCGGCAGCACATCCAGCAAGCTGATGTCGAACGCGTCAGTCCCCGAGTTGTTGGCCACGGTAATGGTGAAGACAACCGTATCGCCTTCGTCGAAACCGCCAAAGACCGGGGTTGAAATGACCTGTTGGCTGACGCTGAGGGTGGGTTCGACGACGGTAACGCCCGGCTGTTGTGCGCTGTTGATGCTCCGATCAATGGCAACGGTGCCGTTAGGGGTATCGCCATCGGGATCGCTATACAGCAACTGCGCGCCATTGCTGAGCGTGGTGCCTTGCTGGTTGCTGATCACGTTGCTGGCGACCAGCACCAGACGAATGACGAAACTGTTGTTGCCGGTCAGGTTATCGGCGGTGGCCCCGGCGCTGCCGAACACCAGCATCAGGTCGGCACCGTCACTGCCATCCAGGGTAACGGGGTTTACGCTGAGCACACCATTGAAGTCAGCTGTCAAAACCGCGCTGCCCGCCGCGGTAGTAATGATCTGGTAGCCTGAATTGCCGTTGAACCGCGGGTCCAGGCGCAGGCCGGGGGGGATTAGGTCATTGATGCGCAGGCTGCCGGTAGCCCCTTCGGGCAGCGTGACTACGATGTCATAGGTAATGCTCTCGCCAATCACCAGGTTGCTGCCGGTGGTGTGCGTTGCGCTTGAGTCGTCGTCGGTGAGGCTGCCGTCCTTGTAGGTCTTGCTGATGGTCGGTGCAGCCACCTGCTGGTTGGCGACCTCCACCAGATCGGTCGGAGTGAAGTCCTGGCCACCCTCGACGCTGGCGTAGTTGGTCAGTGCCGCGCTGCTCTGCAGGGTACTGGAGGCGAGAATGGCATTGGCCACGGTGACGTCGTAGGTGATGACCACCACGTTGGCACCCGAGGTGTCATTGCTGGTGCCGGCGCGGCCGGCGAGCAGTGTCGCCTGGCCGTTGGCGTCGAGGAAGGTGATGACGTTACCGCTGACGCTGTAGTCGATCCCCGCTACCAGCAAGGTGCCGTCACCACGGTGCACCTGCAGGTTGGCAGCGCTCAGGCTCCCGCCAACAAATGCCAGCCCGGTAGGCAGGCTGATGCTGGTGCTGACATCGAAGGCTCCGCCACCACCGCTGTTTTTCAGGGCTGTTGCCAGGCGCAGGGTATCGGCGCCATCAATGCCGCTGACATTGCCATCTACCGCCGCAAGGCTGGTGATGCTGCCACTGAACGGTACGCCAGTGGTGCCTGGCTGTGCCCAGGTACCGGTGGTGCCGGTGACCGTGCCGTTACTGCTGGACACCACGCCGTGTTTTATATCCAGCACCGGCTCTGCGACCGATTCGATCACCGCCACGTCAGATGATGTCAGTACATTCTTGTCCACCGTGGTGGTCTGGCTCGATTGCGCCAACACATCCAGTTCGCGCTGGTCGGCGAACGGTTGGTCGCCAACGACCATGGTGAAACGCACCTGGACCGTGCCACCGCTGAGGCCGCCAGAGACGAAGTTGCCAAAGTCGAAGATGATCGAGTTGCCCGCACCGGTGGTAACACTGTCAGGCACGTCGAGGATCGTGTTACCGATACCGAACGCCCACTGGCCGGGATTTGTACCAAAGCTCCAGTTGATGCCGGCGGCATTGAGCAATGGCAGCGGCAGATAGGCCGTGAGCTTGAAGTTTTCGTAATCGGCTACCAGCAAATCGTAGGTAATGGTGAACGTCACTACGTCGCCTGGGCGCAGTTCGCCGTTGCTCGGGGGGTTACCACCATTGACCTGGGTAAGCTCGATGTCGACGGCCGAGCTCTGAATGGTACTCGAGGTGCTGGAACCATCCGTCTGAGTACCGCCGATGTTCACCGGGTCGCGCAGCACGGTCGCATCCACCGTGGCGTTGTTGCCGACGCTGTCGCCTTCGTTGAGCTGGTCGTGGGGCGGGTGGTCACTGGTGTAGGTGGTGTCGACCAGTGCGAAATAGACGATGCTCAGCCGCGTGGCACCTTCCTGCACGTCGTTGTCATAGAGGTCGCCGAACAGTGCCGCAACACCGGGGCCAGCGATGGCCTGGCGGATCGACTCGGCAATGTCGAACACCAGCGTGGTACTGCCGTCGGCATTTAACGCCTGGGTGTAGAGCAGCGTAATGCTCTGGCTGGCACCATGCTGCTGAATTAACAGCGTTGGCGGATTGCCTGGCTCGAATGTCTGGCCATCGCTGAGCAGGTCGGTGAGGGTGAACTGGCCTTGCTCAAGGATGTTTTCGCCGAACGCGAAGAAGTCGGAAATGGCCACATCCATGGTGTAGCGCAAGGTGTCACCGGGGGTAAGGCCGGGTGTACCGACATCATTCTGCAGGTCGACTTGCTTGAGCAGCGTGATTGACTTTGCAACGAAGGTCACGCCCTGACCGCTGGCGGTTTCATTGAAAGGGTAGCCGTCAGGGTCGGCTGGGCGGTCACGAGGGTCCAGCGGGTTCCAGTCGCCGGTCACGCTGGCAGTGCCGAAATTGATCGATACCGGGTTGCCAGTAGCCGGGTCGATCACTGGCCGGCCGTTGGCATCGATTTCCGGTACATAGAAGGAGACCTGGGTTTCGCTGGCGGCGCTCAGGGTATCGTAATGGATATCGTAACTGGCCACGAAGGCATTGGGGTTGGCCAGTGCCAGGGCGATGAGGGCAGGGCTGGTCAGCACGGTACCGTCGTGCAGGGTGACCGAGGTCAGTGTCCCCCCTGGCCCTGGGGTGATAGCGCTGACATGCACCTGGTCCGGCACGGTCTGGGTCACGGTGACATTGCTTAGCGTCTGGCCTGGCGCTGGCGTCACGGTGATCGTCTGGGTGCGGGTGAAGTTCGGCCCGGTGACGGTTTCACCCTCCGGCATGTTCACCGTCTGGGTAACCTTGAGCAGGGTTGGGGTGACGATGAAACTGTGCAGCGTGCTTTCCACCAGGCTAGGGTCCTGAACCGGGTTGTTCAGCGAATCGTTGCCGTACTCGAAGCCCGCGCGGGTATTGATGGTGAGGTTTGGGGCACCGTCGGAGTAATGGGTGTCGGCAAGGTTGCTCAGTTGCCCGGTGATCTGCAGGTCGATGCTCGGTTGGCCGTTGGTGACACTGGCATAAGGCAGTTGCAGGACCACCATCTGGTCGCCGGGCTTCATGCCGACGCTGGCCGCGTTGACCACCAGCGGGTTACCGCTGGCGTCCTTGGCCAGTGGGTGCGTCGCGTTGCCGTTGGCATCGAAGGTGATCACGAAACTGTTTACTACCTGGCCTAGATAGGTAGCGGAAACGAAAGTAACGCCATCATCACCGTCGCGGCCGGTTGCTGGCATGAACACATCGATGAAAGGGGCGTAGCCTTCCTGGGCCGAGGGGTTGTTGAAGCTCACGGTAAAGGTGAACTGTTCACCCAACTGCACATCGGCAGCACCGGAACCCAGGCTAGCCGTAGGGCTGGCATCGGCCAGCAGGCCCTGGAAACTGTCCAGGGTGGTTGCAGCCAGGGCGATGCCCTTGTCTAGCTCCCCGTGACTGACTTCAAGTTGCCAGTCACCACCGGCCAAGGGGCTGCCAGTGGCATTGCTGGATGCACCGACGTCAGCACCAGTCCAGCGGGCAAGCTCGTTGACCAGTGCCTGGCCGGCGCTGCCAGCGCCAACATCGCAGCCATACAGCTGGATATCCGCGCCAACGTTGAGTTCACTTTGCCAGGCACTCAGGCGCTCGCCCAGCTGCCCGACCGTCTGGCTGGTAAACACCTGGTTACCCAAGGTGAACTGGCCGGAAGCGCCGTGGGAAAACACCTGAATCGAATCGACCTTGCCCAGTTGTGCCAAGGCACTGCTGATGGCGGCGATGGCATCCTGGCCCGGGTCGATCACCAGCGCGGTGCTACCGCTCGGTAGATCTGCCGCGAGCTGGTCTCGGTTTTCCACACGTGCATCAATAACCACCAGGTTGCGTGGGGTAGGGGTGGGCGCAGCAGTCTGAGCTTCGCTCGCGGTAGGCGCCGGGTGGTTGCTGTCTTTCGCCTCTGCCGAGCCAGGGTCACTGTGATGCTGCTGGTCCACTGCAGCTGCGGCAGCACCATCAAAAAGGATCCGCTGCTCAAGGGCGACAGCCTGCGACCATGGACGCAATACTGCGGTGAAACCTGCTCTGCGGTTGATGTCCATTTCTTTACCCTACTCAGAATATCGACACTGGTTGGGAAACAAAGCAATCGTAGACGCGTTTATTTCGTATTAACTGACGAAGCGCCGGGTGGTCGCGCCTAGAACCCGCTTTCGCGTAAAGCAACCCCTATCAGCCATTTGCCCAGCTCGCCAAGCACACTGCGCTTTTCCCCCTCGATCTTCAGCTTGCCGCGGGTCTCGCGCACGTTAGCCAACGGTTCATCCAGTGCGATCAGTACCTGGAACAGTGCCTTGTCGGGAGCCAGCGGCTCGCTGGTGGTCGGCACCGGCCCGCCAAAATGAGCGGAGAGCATGCGATGGGCCAGATGCCCGGTGCGAGTACTGGCAATCGCCAGCACTGTGCCGCGCAGTGCGGTGGGCTGGCCTTCAGGGTAAAACTTCACGGCATTGCCCACGGCGAGGTGGTGCACCTGGTCCTGGGCAACGTAGGCATCGACCTGCCAACGCTTGGGGTCGATCAGTATGCCCAGCGGCTCCTGACGGTTGATCCATTGGCCTGGCCGCCAGTCGGGAGCCAGGTCCATCCAGACGCCGGCGAACGGTGCCTGCAGGTTGAGCCGTGCGATTTCGCTACGTGCAGCTCGGGCCTCCTCGGTCTGCACATTCAAGCGTTGCAGGGTTGCGGCGCCTTCGGTCAGGCCAGCTGGGTCGGCCAGCAGCCCCGACAGGCGCGCCTGATAGCTGCGGGCACTGGCCTCGCTGCTGCGCATGCGCGAATCCAGGTCCGGCTCATCGAGCACTGCCAGCACGTCGCCGGCCGTGACCTGCCCCTGCTGGTGCACGCTTTTCAGGCGCGCAGGGTAGGGCGTGTATACGCGCAACTGGTGCTCGGCACGGGCCACGCCAACAGCGTCAACCTGACTGTGCCAAGGCAGTGCCAGGGCTAGCACGCTGCTTGCCAACAACAGTAAGAACAGGCGCTTGCGCTGCCCCGGGACCCGCGCCCGTTGTTGCCACCAGTGGTTCAGCTCACGCTTCACCGGCAGGGCGATGAACCACGCCAGTTCAACCATGAACAGCACGATACCCAACAACTTGAAGAAGAACAGGTATACCGCCACGGCAATACCGAGAAAAAGCACCAATCGGTACAGCCAGGTGGCGAAGGCGAAGGCCACCAACAGGCGCCGTTGCCCGGCGGGGAAAGGTTCGGGCCACGCTTCATCCAGCCCCAGCAAGCTACGGCGCAGGGCTACCCGTGCAACTGCTGATGCGCGCTCGTGCAGGTTAGGAAAATCAAGCAGGTCACTGAGTATGAAATAGCCGTCAAAGCGCATGAACGGGCTTGCGTTGAGCGCCAGAGACAACACCCAGCTGGTGGTCGCCAGATAGAGCAAGGCGTTGCGCAGGGCGCCGTCGTCGCACAGTGCCCAGCCCAGGGTGGCGAGGCCTGCCAGGGACAGTTCGGTGACGATACCAGCCGAAGCGATGGCAAGGCGCTGGTGGGCCCGTTTGAGTTTCCAGCTTTCGCCGGTATCGGTGTACAGCATCGGCCACAGCACCAGGAAAGCGACCCCCATGTGCCCGACCCGCAGGCCGAGGCGGGTAGCCACCAGTGCATGGCCGAGTTCATGCAGGGTTTTCGCCGCGACCAAGGCCAGGGCGAAGCTGAACAGGCCTTCGGTGGAAAAAGACTCTACGACCGCGTGCGTGAACGTGTCCCATTGCTGCATCACCAGAATGATGCCAAGTACAGTCATGCCGACCACCAGCAACCCTGTGAGAGGGTGGAACAGCCAGTTCAGCGCAGCGGCCAGACGCTGCAGTGCCGCTTGTGGGCGTAGCAGTGGAACACGGAAGAACAGGTAATGGTGAAGCCACCAACGCCAACTCGACCAGGTGCGCGCCTCGCTGGCAGTCTGCAACCTGGCTATCTGCTCCGGGCCTGGGCGCAACAGGTGGTGTTGCTCGAGAAAAGCTCGCAATGCCAGCACCTGCTCAATATCCGGTTTCAGTGCACAGTCGCGCGAGATCTGCTCGCTGATCTGGCGTGGCGTCTGGCCCCAACGCAGCAGGCATTCGAACTCCAGCCAGCCAATGCGGTAAAACCGATTCAGCACTGCGTCGTGGATCATCCATGCTGGCTCTCCTTCATGGTTGTCGGCGGCCTCGCACAAGCGCAAGTCTTCGCGTAATGGCGGCAGTGGCAGGTCGGTAAGGTCGAGCATTACCAGCCACTCCAGGCACGCAACGTTGCCAGCGGCCGACGCAGCAGGTAGTAGCCGAGCATGACCCGGCCACCGTAGAGCTTGGCGGTGCCGTGCAGGCCGAGCCGGGCATGCTCGGAGTGCTGCTCGATACTCGCCAGCAGGCGATAGGCGACGACACCGTCATCACCGGGCTTGGCCTGGTAGCTGGTTTCCAGCACTTGCCCCTTTAGCGGGTTGAGCGGGTAAGCGGTGAGGAACAGCGTCACCTCGGCACCGGGCTCAAGCGCTATGGCATCGGCAACGGCAAGCTGGATCAGCATTGCCGGTTGCGCCGGGTCGGCCACCTGCATGATACGTTCCCCGGTCGATACAGGTTTGCCGAGCCAGTCGTTGGGGTCGCTGAACACCGCGACTCCAGCCGCCGGTGCCAGTACCTGGGTGCGGCGCAGTTGCGCCTGGACGGCGGCCAGTTCTGCACGGCGTTGCTGGGCTCGGCCCTGCAACAAGGTGAGTTCACTTTTGCTTTGCGGGTTGTCGAATGCCCGCTGGCTGGCAGCCTGCAACTCGGCATCGGCCACCGCAACCTCTTTACCGAGCACCTCGGCGCGGCTGCGCAGGGTGGTCTCATCTAGGGAGAACAACGGTGTACCGGCCGCAACAGGCTGGTTAGGGCGCACCAGCACCTGGGCGATCACCCCGTCGATTGGCGAGCTGACGATCTGTGCCTGGCGCGAAACGATCTGCGCAGGCGCCAGTGCAGTCTGCCTCACCGGCACCAGCAGCAGCCCCGCGCCCACCAGCAACACCAGCAGCACCTGCCGACGGCTGGGGCGCCAACGGCCACGATGGCGATGCCGGGTCAGCGCGGCCCAGCAGTAGCTCCAGGTGCGGACAAGGCCATCCAGTTGTTGGAACAGCAGCGGCGCGGGGGGCTGTTCAAGCAGCAATACCAGCACGCCGAGGCGATTTCCGCCTGGAGCGTACAGGGGGATGCACCATAGGCCGGTAGGCCACCATTCGGCCCAGCCTTCGAGTACATCTTCGGGCGGGGCGGTATTGTCCAAGGTAAGCCAAGTGGCGCGTGGTTCGGTCAAGCATTCTGCCAGCCATCGGCTGGCTCGCCTGAGCCAGACCAGGTAGGGCGAGTCCTCGCTGGGTTTCGCCAAGCCCGACACGCATAGCAACTCGAAGCCGAGTTTGCTTTGCTCGAACACCAGGGCCTGATGAAACGGCAACAGCGGGTAAAGGTCGTTGGCCATGCTGAACGCTAGCGCGCCGAGCGTCTCGGCGGCCATGGCCTTGTCGCGCAGGGCGTCGAGTCGCAGCAGCAGCTGCGGGTCCGGAAGCGGTCTATTCACTGTCATGGTCGAACCGTGCAGTGCCGCTCATACCGGCCATCAACTCGGGGAATTGCTGGTCGAAACGCGCCTCCAGTTCGACCGTCTGCGCTACAGCATCGACCCGTGCGTTGATGACGCTGACCTTCGCTGGGTAATGCTTGCCTGTTTCGTGCACGGTCACTTGCAAGGACTGGCCAGTTTTCAGCGTTGCCAACTGGTCGGATGGCGCATTGAGACGCACCTTCAAGGCGCCATCGCTGACCAGATCGAACAACGGCGTACCGGCACTGACAGTCTGGTAAGGTTTGACGTAAACCTTGGCCACGTGGCCCGAAAACGGCGCCAGCACCTGGCAGTAGCTCATCTGGGCCTCACCCATTGCGCGGGCCCCATCGGCTTTCTGGACCTCAGTGTTAGCGGCTGCAACTTCGATATCGCCCACAGCCTCCAGCTTACGGAGTTGTTGCTTCGCCGCCAGGTTCTGCCGTGCCATTGCCAGTTCAGCGCTCGCCACCTTACCGCGGGCCTGGGCCTCGTTGCAGTTGAAGCGAGCCAGTGTGGCGCCCTTGGCCACATGCTCACCGAAGCCGGTTTTGAGCTCACCCAATGTGCCGCTCATCTGACTGGACAGGGTAGTTTCCAGGTCGGCCGCCAGCAGCACCCGGATCAGCTGTGGGTCTTCAGTTGTTGCATTCTGCTCGGCGAGGGCGGCGGCGCAGGATAGCCCCAACAACAGGGGTAGAACGCATTTTACGACGACGGGCATGGGCATTATCGGTTCCTTCTGATGACTTTCGTCAGGTCGATGAACGGCTCGGAAGAACACCTCCAAGCGTTTGCCGGTTATTGAGTGTCTAATACGAATGACTCGCCAAACGCCTTGCGATGCTCAAGGGGCGTCATGTCGAACCATCGCTGATGCGCTCTGCAGAAAGAAGTAGGGCGCCTGTACCCTAACTCGCTTGATATTTGGCCAATACTTAAACTGGTTTTGCGTAGCATGTGCTCGGCCTGGTTGCGGCGAATGTCATCAAGAAATTCTTCGAAATCCACGCCACCCTGAGCAAGGTGCCGCTGCAGTGTTCTTGGGTGCAGACTCAATGATTCCGCCACTAGCTCTAGCGTGGCGCGACTAGCGGGCAAGAGCATCTGAATCTTGCGTTTGACTTGCGAGTGCAAGTCGTCTGAGTGATCATTCTGGGCCTCAAGGAAAAAGCGCAGCATGCAATGAAGCTCGGCATCCTGGCCAACACTGGCCTCCATTAGAACGTCTGGCGAAAAAATCAGGCTGTCTTGCTCCTGTTCAAAGAAAACGGGGCAGTTGAAATAATTTTGATACCCCGCTGAATTGCACAGCGGTGGATGTCTCAATGTCACGGCTTTGGGTCGAAAACTGGATCCGCGGACTTCTGCAATGAGCAGGGTGGCCGCCAAGATCGCTCTCTCGACAATCATGGGGTTGTCTTTTTCCTCGTGCATGATGCTATAGAGCAGCAGTACTGATTGCCCCGTTCTGTTTTCCAGGCGGTAGTGAACGGTTGGAGAATAGTTGTACAGGTAACGCATTATCGCAACGAGCGCCTGCCCAACAGTTGGCGCAGAGGTTGCCAGGCGGCGCAATACCCCCTTGAACAATGCACTGGGGTGAAGGCTCTGCTCTAATCCATAACTGGGAAACGCTAATTTTTGAGAGCAAAGCGACAGGATGGTCACCAACTCTCTATAGGACGAGTCCTTGCCCGGTTCGTGCCCTCCAGGAGATAGAGCAAGGCGGTCATCCAGCGCGCCAGGCTGCGGAGCCTGGCTGCCCTTGATCATGGTTTGCGTTATGCCACGGATACCGTCCATAGAATCTTTGGCCCCTTTCTTTTACGAGTGAAAGACTGAAGAGACTCACTGCCAAACTCGGTAATCATTCAGAACCGCCAGGTCGCACCACCGCCAACGATATGCAAGGCGCTGTTTTTGTAGGTGCCGGACAGCGTACTGCCCGAACGTGACTTGGTCTGATCGACGTCCATGTCACCCAGCCAAATCAAGGTGTAGGCCAGATGGACATCCAGGCCATCATCGATCTGGTAATTCACGCCTGTGGCCAGGCGCCAGGTTTCTCCCATGGGGTTGTCGACAGTCCGGTCTTTGTCATCGACTGCGGCGCTGTCATAACCCACCCCGACATTCCAGCGAAGTTGCCGTGTGGCTTGATACATCGCACCCACCGACGCATGCCAGGTGTCCTTGTACTTGCGATTTACCGTACGACTGACACCTGCACCATTGGCATCGACGTCAACCCCGACATCACCGAATTCACTCCAGTCCTGCCAACCCAGGCTGCCGAGGAGCGTCCACTGTTCGTCCAGGTCGTGGGCGATGCTCGCAGTGACCGTTTGCGGCACATTCAGGTCCAGTTCCAGCGAGTCGACATCCAGGCGATTGAGCCCAGCATTGATGATGGGGTTGGTGACATTGCGAAGATGCGGGCTGTCGTCGAACTCCAGTTTGACCTTGCTGGTGTAGGCAAGGCCGACAGCGGTGCGTGGGGAAAGCTGGTAGAGGAGGCCGAGGTTAACGCCGGTTCCAACGTCCGTGTCCTTGTACTCCAACTGGCCATCCGGGCGATCGAGCACGCCAAGCAAGTTGTTATTGATCGCCATCTCGGTGCGGTAGTAGCCCAGCATGATGCGCGGGCCAATCCCGATCGACAGGTCATCCGTGAACTTGTAGGCCAGCGTTGGCTGGAAAGAAACGCCGATAATCGCCGCCTCTTGAGTGAAGTAGCGGCCGGCCCAGTCGTCGTCATAGTCCAGGGCCAGCCCGAAGTTACCGTACATGCCAAAGCCGATCGCCGAGCGGTCGTCTATCTGATGGCTGATGAACAGGCTGGCACCGGGCAGGTACTGCAGGGCGTTGCCCCCTTCATTGCCGTCAAACTGGTTATTGGCGTCCCGAGAAAATTTGAGATCCCCAAGAATGACTTGGGCGTTCGCGCTGATCTGCGTGCCTTTCAACTGGGTCAGGCCCGCTGGGTTACTCATGAGTACGCTGGGATCTTTGGCTAATGCCGCAGAGCCAGCATTGGCTAGGCCGTTACCTTCCTGGCCGGCTTCGTAGATAAGAATACCGCCCGCTACAACGTGAGAGCTGGCTAGCAGTAACGAGCAAGCCGTTACCGGGAGTGACCACCGATGGGTACAGCGCTGATTTGCATTCATATCGCTGTTCTCATTGCATGACGAGGTAAGTTGCGTATGTCAAAAAAGGGGCAGGGCATAGACACTGCGGATGTCCCGCCTTAAGTCACAGCTGTCGCCGGAAGGAAAGAAACACTTAGCTTCCATAGACCAGACGGATTGCAGGGAGCGCTGCGGTGCAAAGGCTTAGCGATCAATCTCATGACAAGCTCCTTTTGATTGACGCGCTGTACCGATAACCGGCAACTTCCAGCTACAGAAAACCACTGTGACCCCAGGCTAGACGCGATTCCAGAGCGACGTGAATAGGAGGCCATCTCATTTCGTGACACGGCATGAAATATTATGTTTCGCATTTACCCCCAACTAGCTATGAACCTTAGACGACATTTCTCTTTCGGCAATAGCGCAGATTTCTGCTGAAAGGGTATAGCTTTATTACCAGACCTTTGGGTATGCGCCTAACTCGCTGATATTGAAATGATTAATATTGGCCAGCTGAGCTGCACCCTCAAGGAGCATCCCAGCGGCTACGCTGACGCGCCGGCAGCGATGATTACAGGCAATAGTATTCGCTGACCTCTGCCACCACCTCGCGCTTGGCATCGTACAAGCGTGCCTCCGGTGTCAGCGCCATCGAGCGAGCCTCCAGCAAGTAACGCTCGCCCGCTTCAAAATTCGCGTATGGAATGGTCAGGTAGCACTCGCGAACCGTGGTGCCGCCCATCAAACTCATGCCACCGCCACCGCCCACTTCATAGTCGAAACGGACGAGCAACACATGGCTACCTGGACTGACCTGGAAAAAGCGCCCGTCGCGCAAACGCTCTTTATCCAGGCGTTCGGCCATCAATACTCTGTCATTGGGGAATGGCACCGAGAGGTCCACCCAGGCCATTTGTGGATTGGCGGTTGGCATGGGCGCCTGACAACTGGCAACTGCAGTGATTGCGAGCAACAGAATCGACCTGCGCATGATCTGTGTCCCGAGTGAGAGTGGCTTCAGGATACCGCCAATCATTGGGCGAGGGCAGGGGCGTCAAGCTGAGGTGTTGACGACAGCGTGTCAGGTAGGTCTGCACACAACGCTTATTGACATCCGGGCCTGGAAATCTTCGGATATGGAAAAGGGCATAACGGCGAACTTCTCGCCAACTTTCGCGAGTTGCTCAGTAATAACTACACTAAATAGTCATTTAGTGTAGTTAGCCTATTATCGAGCTCAATAGTGGCTGGAGCAGGGGGATGGCTTAATGACTTGAGTTACACAATGAACGCAAGAAGAAAATAAAACCAACCCCACGGGAGCGTAGTGCAGCGTTTAAGATCTGGCGCGAAGCGTGAGGCCAATCTCCTGAACCACGTTAGCATGCCTTGCCGCTTTGTCCAAAATAAAGGTAAACCCGCACACCGTAAACCAATTTTTCACCTGCCAACCACAGTAGTAAACAGTAAAAAGTGGTTTAAAAGGCGCAGGAACATGTATTTAAACCTAGATTTCTCTGTTAGACGCAGCCCAAGTGAAAGCGTGTCGGACTGATCCGGCGAATGAGCCTGACGCACATAAAATCGCCCACGCTGAAGACCGCGCGGCTGGCCAGAAGCACGCTTTCCACGTTATCTAACATCGCAGATGCTCCTGAAACCGCTTGAGACGTCAAAGCATGCAGGCTAAGCCCAGGATTCATGCACCACCCAGAACTATGCATAGGAACGGCGCCTTTGATCTTTTCAATGCGAGATTCCCAGTAAGTCGTGCTCGTCGAGCAATCCATTGCTGACGCTTCCCGTGTGACTGCTACGGGTCAACATCGTCCAAGCCGGCGCATGACAGAGACGCAACGCAGTGGTGACCGGACGTGACTCTTGAATCAGATAGCAAAATGGTGCACAGCGGTCTAGGGCTTAGCGCCGGAGATGACCTACGCATTGCTTCCAAGGACTTCGGCCTGGGTGACTGGAGATCTTGGCAGTCCCAAGCTCAACTGGATTTCGTCCTGGGTTTAACTGAACGCTTCAATTGTGCAGACCGCAGACCTTATCCTGGTCGCAAAGTGCCTCACTCACGGATTGGTGACCATATATAGACTCACGCATAATGCATATTATGTTAAATGACTGATATGATCTCTTGTTCGCCCCCTACGAACATTGATGGCCAAACCGATTCTCTAATGCGCCAAAACGGCGTCGCCGCCGCTGACTCATTACCCGTTTGAAGACAGCTTCCTGAAGGACTGAATTCAAATGGCTAGACCTTTGACCAAGGAGAAACAAGGCATGAGTGCAAACAACAGAGGCGTCGTGTATCTGGGCGCAGGTAAAGTCGAGGTTCAGCACATCGACTATCCGAAAATGCAGGATCCGCGCGGCAAGAAGATCGAGCACGGCGTCATCTTGAAGGTGGTTTCCACCAATATCTGTGGCTCCGACCAGCACATGGTCCGTGGCCGCACCACCGCTCAAGTTGGTTTGGTCCTGGGCCACGAAATCACTGGCGAAGTAATCGAGAAAGGTCGTGACGTTGAGCACCTGCAAATTGGCGACCTGGTTTCGGTGCCATTCAACGTCGCCTGCGGTCGCTGCCGCTCTTGTAAAGAGATGCATACAGGTGTTTGCCTCACCGTTAACCCGGCACGTGCTGGCGGCGCCTATGGCTACGTCGACATGGGCGACTGGACTGGCGGCCAGGCTGAGTATGTGCTTGTGCCGTACGCCGACTTTAACTTGCTGAAGCTGCCTAACCGTGACAAGGCCATGGAGAAGATCCGTGACCTGACCTGCCTCTCCGATATCCTCCCGACCGGATACCACGGTGCAGTGACCGCTGGCGTTGGTCCGGGCAGCACCGTTTATGTAGCAGGTGCCGGCCCTGTCGGCCTGGCCGCGGCCGCCTCTGCGCGACTGCTGGGCGCCGCCTGCGTGATCGTTGGAGACCTTAACCCGGCCCGCTTGGCGCATGCCAAGGCCCAAGGCTTTGAAGTCGTCGATCTGTCCAAAGATACCCCACTGCATGAGCAGATTATCGACATCCTGGGTGAGCCGGAAGTGGACTGCGCCGTCGATGCCGTTGGTTTCGAAGCCCGTGGCCACGGCCATGAGGGCGCCAAACACGAGGCCCCGGCTACAGTGCTCAACTCACTGATGCAGGTGACCCGAGTGGCCGGAAAGATCGGTATTCCAGGCCTCTACGTGACCGAAGATCCAGGCGCACACGACGCCGCGGCGAAGATCGGCGCGCTGAGCATCCGCTTTGGCTTGGGCTGGGCAAAATCGCACAGTTTCCACACCGGTCAGACCCCAGTCATGAAATACAACCGCGCATTGATGCAAGCCATCATGTGGGACCGTATCAACATTGCCGAAATCGTTGGAGTCCAAGTCATCAGTCTGGACCAGGCTCCAGATGGTTACGGCGAATTTGATGCCGGTGTTCCGAAGAAATTCGTCATCGACCCACACAAAACCTTCAGCGCAGCGTAACTAATCTTCGGCGCACCACCCGCTTCGACCTTTAGGGTGAAGGGTGGTACGCCGTAGTACTTATTAGTAAACATGAATTGACGATAGGCACAAAGTATACGAAATCAGGCCAAGCACTTAGCGGTCATATTTGTCGTCCGTAACGTTATATTTCACTATTGCCGCGGGTGCGATAGTTGCTAAAAACAACACCCCAAGAAGAGCCACATGTACAGAAATACCTCGACACCCGCAGATGACAACGGTTGTGGGTGGTTCCACCTGAGCCCTCCTCGCACCGCAAAACCAGCCCATAGCGGCCGTACTGAAGCACGTTGGGTTGTTCTGGGGGCGGGCTTCACAGGGCTTGCCGCAGCGAGGCAATTGGCGCTCCGCTACCCCGATGATCTGGTTGTTCTGATTGAGGCTCAGCAAGTCGGGTTCGGCGCTTCCGGTCGAAATTCAGGCTTCGCAATCGACTTACCTCACGACATCGGCGCTCCTGATTACATCGGCGACCTCCCTACGGCACGCATGAACCTGAAGCTAAACCTCCGTGCCCAAGCGATCCTCAAGATGTTGATTGAGAAGCACGGCATCGATTGCCAGATCCGACCAGATGGCAAATATCAGGCTGCCATCGAGCCCAAGGGGCTGGCCGTCCTGGACGCCTACCGCAGCGGTCTGGATAAGCTCGGCCAACCCTATGAGATGATTGATGCTCGTGATGTCGCCGACCACTTAGGCACAGATTTCTACCGCAAAGCGCTGTTCACGCCAGGTACATTGCTGCTTCAGCCAGCAGCGCTCGCCAAAGGGCTTGCTGAAAGTCTGCCTGATAACGTGGCTCTATATGAAAGCACGGTAATCACTCATCTTGAGCAAGGACAGCGCACGACGCTGAAGCATAAGAACGGTGAAATCATCGCGGATCAGCTGCTGCTGACCAACAATGCCTTCGCAAGCCACTTCGGTTTTCTAACTGGTCGACTTCTGCCGATCTTCACCTATGCGAGCATGACCCGCCCCTTGACCGACGAGGAGCAGGCGCGTCTTGGGGGCAAGAGAACCTGGGGTATCATCCCTGCAGACCCATTCGGGAGTACCCTTCGCCGGACGCCGGATCAGCGCTTGCTGGTTCGGAACAGTTTTAGTTTCAACGCTGACGGTCGCGCACACCAGCGCTACCTTGATCGTGCCGGTCGACAGCACCGTGCTTCATTCGAACGGCGTTTTCCCATGCTCTCGGGCATGCCCTTCGAGTACACCTGGGGTGGTTCGATGTGCTTGTCGCGCAACCACCTCTCGCACTTCGGAAGCTTGGCGCCGAACATTCACGCAGCGCTGTGCTGCAACGGCCTTGGCATAACCCGCGGAACAGCTACAGGCACACTGCTCGCTGACTGGCTAGCAGGTGAACGCGACGAACTGATCGACTTCCTGCTCAATTCCGACGGCCCCAACCGAAACCCGCCCGAGCCCTTCCTCAGCATCGGTGTGAATGCGAACCTCCGCTGGGGCCAGATGCGCGCTGGTAAAGAAAGCTAAGGTTCGTAGCCCTCATCCGCCCCGCTGTCGACAAGGCCGCCATCTCTGCCTTGAGAGGATGAGCAACGCTTGCCCTCTCCTGCCCCCGACCGGGGGCAGGTCTTAACGCCCGCCCTGCAACACAGTGGCTCTGGTATCGCCTGGTGCGATACCAGGGCCACTGAGCATCCTCGTCGGACGTCTCTCTCACCATTACAGCACCGGCGAATGGCAGGCGAAGTTGGCTTGTCGCTACTCTCCTCGACCTTGCACAACAACGACACTGATCGCGATGGCCAGCGCTTGGCTACAGCGCTGCATCTAAAAGCACAACCTGGCCCGCTCGGCTTCCAGGCAATGGCGGCTCGCCAGCAGTTGACCCCGAAAAATCCTGGGGCCGATCTGGGTTGCTCTTGAGTGGCTGCACGGGCGTAATGACCCTTACATCGGAGGGAGTGATTTCACCCAGAGTTTGGGCGGGGGCGGTAGTCACCGCTGGGAGAACCAGGTCTACAGCAAGGTGGGCTACTGCTTCTGGCTACTCATAAAAAAGGGCGCGTCTTCAATTTGAAGACGCGCCCAAAGTGATACAACAAGAGCAGATAATTTAGGCGTTAGGCTGCACTTGCCTGAGCAAGGTCAAGGGAGCGTGTTTCCGGAGCCATCAGCCAGGTAAAGAACAGACCGACCATCGAGATCCCGAAAGCAGCAATCATAGTGTTAGCGATACCGATCGAGGATAGAGACATTGGCACCAGGTAAGTTCCGATCGCCGCACCAATACGCGACAGCGATGTTGCCAACCCAACTGCGGAACCACGAACCTCAGTAGGGAACAGTTCATTGGGATAGACGTACTGGAGCACCTGCGCGCCACCGATGAACAACGCGTAGCTACCAAACAGGGCGAGCGTTACCAAGCCAGCACCATCCGGGTAAAGGCCGAGTAGCAGCAGTGCCAGGCCAGACCAGAGGAAGCTGTGGATGAGCATATTGCGACGACCCATCGGGTTGATCAGCTTCACCCCAAGCAGACAGCCAAAGACGAAGATAATGGTGATAGCTACCGCCCCCCAAGCTGCCAAGTCTCCAGTGAGGCCCATGGCAGAGAGGATTTTAGGTGCAAATGCATAGATTGCGAATTGCGGGATAATCGAACACGTCCAGAAGATACTTACGAAGAAGATGCGCTTGCCATAGTGCGAGTGGAACAGTGACGAGACCGATACGCGACGCTCACTGACGGGTTCTGGCAAATCTGCAACAGAGAACTTGTTGCCATAAACTCTCTTGATCACCTGATCTGCCTCAGCGACTCGGCCTTTACTCAGCAGCCAACGCGCGGACTCGGGCGTACCGGCACGCATAATCAGGAATAGAACCGCCGGTACGACTGCACTGGCCAAAGCCCAACGCCAAGCCTCCGGCCCCATGGTGCGAAGGATGAACTCGCCCGCGACGTAAGCAACTGCCGCACCGACAAACCACATCATCACCAAACTGGCCAAAATTGAGCCGCGTTGCTTTTTCGGCAAGAACTCAGCGAGCAAAGAAGTCGCCAGTGGGTGGTCCGCACCAATAGCCACACCGAGCATCAGGCGCAGCACAATCAGGGCTGCAGCGGAGTTCACCCAAAACTGACCCAAGGAGAACGCAGCCAAAGCAACCAGCACTAACACGTAGAGCGTTTTCCGGCCCAGCTTGTCGGTGAAAAGACCACCTACGAACCCACCGAAGAACATGCCGATCAGTGACGCTGCTGCAACCATGCCTTCTTCAAAGACACTTAGCTGAAGTGATTGGCTTAACTGAACCAGGACGACACCAATAATACTAAGAATGTAACCATCCAAGAATGGCGCGCCTGAGGAGTAGACCGCCAGTTTCTTGTGGAAACTGTTGAGAGGGGCATCTTCTAACGAAATTTTTTGTTTATTTGACATTATTCTTCTGTCTCTTTTGCTGCTCGATGCTAAACAACCCACCTGAATCTGGCATTTCTGCACACTGGCACGCAATCCCGAAACCTGGCGAGTTATCGTATTGTTTTTGTATGACCTGGCTATCCGAACAAATGACGCGGGCACTCTTAGACCGCACTCCATTTATGCGTATGAATTCAGCAATCCATGCCCATCGGCTTTCTGACGACCCTTAGTACATCGTACTTTCGTGATTAAACGAGCGGTCGCTGCGCTTGCCGAGCACAATCCTAAAACATGCTCAGATTAAGCTGGCATGAGTTTAAGAAATAGAAGGATTACCTCAAAGAATGCGAAATCTCGGCTATTTTTCTGTGTCCGAATTACGATATTTTTGCCCTGCCCTAGAAGAAAAAAGCGAGCACCGAACCGGTGAGGCAAATGCTCGCTGGACCCATGCGGATCAAAACTGTGGTCAGCGTGAAGCTGGCGTGGGCGCATCCGCTCGGATGAGCGATCTGCGTTTCAGCTCATGCCAAAATTCGTCAGGAATGTGGCGCTCGAAGGTCAGGATGTTTTCGTTGAGCTGCTGGACGCTGCGTACGCCAGGAATGATGTTCGCCACCGCCGGGTGCGCAGCGATAAACTGCAACGCTGCCGATTTAAGTGCGACATCGAAGTCACGGCACACAGCCTCAATGCGACGGACGTGCTCGAGCACGTCAGCCTCAGCGGGCGCATAGTTGTAACGCGCACCACGAACTGCCCCCGTGGCCAGAATCCCGCTGTTGTAGCCTCCACCCACGATGAGTGAGACACCCTGTGCCTCACACTGAGGAAGAAATTCGTTCAAGGCGTCTTGCTCAATAAGCGTGTACCGCCCGGCCAACAGAAGACAGTCAAAGTCGACGCGGCGGATAGCCTCATGGGCCACATCACTCTCGTTGACGCCGACCCCAATTGACTTCACAACGCCTTGATCACGAAGCTCAAGCAGCGCCCTACCCGCCCCCTTCATCGCGTAATCAAATACCTCAGGCTGCTGGGTGCCATGAGTGTAGGCATCGACTTCATGAATGAGCGCAACGTCGATGTGCTCAAGGCCCGTACGCTGAAGACTATCTTCGATAGAGCGCAGGGTGCCGTCGTACGAATAATCAAATCGCCACTCGAATGGCAGACCTTTTATCCAGCAACCGTAGTCGATCTCTTCCCGTCGACGAGGGGTGAGTAATCGCCCTACTTTGGTAGCCAACACAAACTGGTCGCGGGGTTTCCAACGCAGGCCCTGCCCCAGTCTCGCCTCACTCAGACCGTGGCCATAGCTCGGCGCGGTATCGAAAAATCGGATGCCAGCGTCCCATGTAGCCTGGACCAGTTCCGCTGCGACTTCTTCACTGATGGGGGCCATGAAATTGCCCAACTGAGCTGCCCCAAAACCCATCACGCTGGTCTGAATGCCAGAACGAGACCACTTTCGTTGTTGTGAAGCTTGCATGGATGACGTTCCTTTCAAGAGGCCCGGCCGAAGCCGGGCGTTAGTGAAACTGCGTCTTCAGATGCTCAAGCACAGATACTTGATTTCGAGGTAATCCTCGATACCGTACTTGGAACCTTCGCGGCCCAGGCCCGAAGCCTTGATGCCACCGAACGGTGCCACTTCGTTGGAGATCAGGCCGGTGTTGATACCCACCATGCCGTATTCCAGGGCTTCGGCAACACGGAACACACGGCTCATGTCGCGGGCGTAGAAGTACGAGGCCAGGCCGAACTCGGTGTCGTTGGACATGGCGATGACTTCGGCTTCGTCTTTGAAGCGGAACAGCGGCGCCAGTGGGCCGAAGGTCTCTTCCTTGGCCACGGCAGCGCTCTTCGGTACGTCGACCAGGATGGTCGGCTCGAAGAAGTTGCCTTCGATGATCTTGCCACCGGCCAGCACTTTGGCGCCTTTGGAAACGGCGTCTTCAATGTGCTCCTGGACCTTGGCGACAGCTTTGCCGTCGATCAGCGGGCCAGTGGTGGTGCCGTCTTCCAGGCCGTTACCGATCTTCAGCTTGGCAACTGCAGCGGCCAGCTTCTCGGCGAACGCGTCGTAGACGCCGTCCTGCACGTAGATACGGTTGGCGCAGACGCAGGTCTGGCCGTTGTTGCGGTACTTGGAGATGATCGCGCCCTCGACCGCCTTGTCCAGGTCGGCGTCGTCGAACACGATGAACGGGGCGTTGCCACCCAGCTCCAGGGAAACCTTCTTGATGTCCTTGGCGCATTCTTCCATCAGCTGGCGGCCGATTTCGGTCGAGCCGGTGAAGGACAGCTTGCGTACCAGGGAGTTGCCGGTCAGTTCGCCGCCAACTTCACCAGCGCTGCCGGTAACCACGCTCAGCACGCCAGCCGGGATACCGGCACGGTGGGCCAGCTCTACCAGGGCCAGGGCGGAGTATGGGGTCTGCGAGGCAGGCTTGAGCACCATGGTGCAGCCAGCGGCCAGGGCCGGGCCGGCTTTACGGGTGATCATCGCGGCCGGGAAGTTCCACGGGGTGATGGCCGCGGTAACGCCGATTGGCTGCTTGATGACGATCAGGCGCTTGTCTGGCTGGTGGCCAGGGATAGTGTCACCGTAGACGCGCTTGGCTTCTTCGGCGAACCACTCGATGAACGAGGCAGCGTAGGCGATTTCGCCCTTGGCTTCGGCCAGTGGCTTGCCTTGTTCGGTGGTCATCAGGCGAGCCAGGTCGTCCTGGTTCTCGATCATCAGTTCGAACCAGCGACGCAGCTTGGTCGAACGCTCCTTGGCGGTCAGGGCACGCCAGGCCGGCAGGGCCTTGTCGGCGGCTTCGATGGCGCGGCGGGTTTCCGCGGTGCCCATCTTCGGCACGGTACCGATAGGTTCACCGGTAGCCGGATTCGTCACTCGGATTACCAAGCCACTATCAGCATCAAGCCATTGGCCATTGATGAATGCTTGCTGGCGGAACAATTGTGGGTCTTTCAGTTGCATGTCCAACTCCTTAGATGGCCGCGCTACGCTCGCGCAGATCCATGTTCAGAATGCGGTCGTTCTCGCTGTAATCGACCGGGCAGTCGATCACGTGCACGCCTGGGGTGTTGATGCAGTGCTCCAGCAGCGGCAGCAGGCCTTCGGCGCTTTCTACGCGGTGGCCATTGGCACCGTAGGCTTCGGCGTACTTGACGAAGTCCGGGTTGCCGTAGTCCAGGCCGAAATCGGTGAAGCCCATGTTGGCCTGCTTCCAGCGGATCATG